>NZ_AP041141.1:3255000-3379871 GCF_055397545.1 Pseudoalteromonas sp. 11L1
CTCTAATACATCATCATTGCGTTTGATTCATAAATGATCCAAACAGACAGTCCAACCACCATGACGATGATCAACGCGCTAAACAAGAAGGTAAAGGTATTTGCTTTACCTTCATCAGTGGTGAAATTAAGGTGTAAAAAGTATTTTAAATGCACCCAAATTTGCACGATTGCTAAAGTAACAATACTCCAAAGCGTGGTGACCTTTGAAAAGTCGCCCTCCATCACCATCCAAAATGGAATGGCCGTTAAAATCACTGATAAGACAAAGCCAATCAGGTATGTTTTAACACTACCATGTGATTGATCATGATGTTGGCTTTGCATTTGCTCTAAAGCATGTGTTTCGCTATGGCTCATTACATTGCCCCCATTAAATAAACAACGGTAAATACACAAATCCACACAATATCTAAAAAGTGCCAAAATAAGCTTAAGCAACTTAAGCGCGTGACGGTTTGTTTACCTAAACCGCGCTTAATCACCTCAATCATCATTATGCTCATCCAGATAAGGCCTGCAGTTACATGTAAACCATGCAAGCCCACTAATGAGAAAAACGATGTTAAAAAAGCACTTTGCTGTGGGCCATTGCCATGAACAATTAAATGATGAAACTCATAAATTTCCATACCAATAAACACCGCGCCTAAACAAAAAGTGACCGCGAGCCAACCAAGCGTCAGCGCCTTTTTTTGCCCTTGAGCGGCAATCATGGCAAAACCAAAAGTAATACTACTTATAAGTAGCGCCGCAGTTTCAACGGCAACAAAATCAAGCTCAAAAATATCTTTGCCCGATACACCGCCTGCGGTGTTCATATAAAGCACTGCGTAGGTTGCAAAAAATGAGGCAAATAAAAGGCAATCGGTCATTAAATAAAGCCAAAAGCCAAAGATTGTATCGCCTGAGGTATCGTGATGTTCATGCGTATGACTTACGCTATGAGGCTCTAAATTTACATGGCCTTGAGTTGCAGATAACGTACTCATGCGCTTACCTCCTTCGTGTTACTGGCAATATGCGCGCCTTCAATTTGTAATATTTCATCGTTTTGCACGTAGTAATCTACATCACTGGTGTAAGCACGGTTAATAAACAGCGCAATCGCGCCAATAAAACCAAGCCCTGCTAGCCACCAAATATGCCAGATCATGGCAAAACAAAACGCCGTTAAACTCGCAGCAATAAACACACCCGATGCGGTATTTTTTGGCATATGAATTGGGCTATAGCTAGATTTACCTTGATAAGCTAGGCCTTTTTCTTTCATATCAGTCCATGTATCAATATCATCAACATGCGGGATTTCAGCAAAGTTATAGTATTGCGGTGGTGATGACGTTGACCATTCAAGGGTGTGACCGTTCCAAGGATCGCCAGTGGTATCATCAAGCGCTTCGCGGTTTTTAAAGCTCACATATAGCTGAATAACTTGGCAAATAATACCGAACATAATAATCACGGCACCCACCGCAGCAATATAAAGCCAGATATTCCAATCAGGATTATTAGAGTGGTTTAAGCGACGCGTCATGCCTAAAAAGCCGAGTACGTACAATGGCATAAAGGCTACGAAGAAACCGATTAACCAACACCAAAATGACGCTTTACCCCAACGCTCATCAAGCTTAAAGCCCATTGCTTTTGGAAACCAAAAAACAAACCCGGCTAAGTAGCCAAATACTGCGCCACCAATAATGGTGTTATGAAAATGAGCGATTAAGAATAAGCTGTTATGCAATACATAATCGGCACCAGGGATTGCCAGTAATACCCCCGTCATACCACCAATACTGAAGGTAACCATAAAACCAAGCGTCCAAAGTACCGGTACAGTAATGCGCAAACGGCCACGGTAAATAGTAAACAACCAACTAAATAACTTAACCCCAGTAGGCACAGCTATGACCATGGTCATCACCCCAAAGAAGGCATTTACATTCGCGCTTGACCCCATAGTAAAGAAGTGGTGTAACCATACAATAAAGCCAAGAATAGAAATGGCACCGCTGGCATATACCATCGATTTATAACCAAATAAGCGTTTACCAGTGAAGGTCGATACTATTTCAGAGAAGATACCAAAAGCTGGTAATACTAAAATGTATACCTCTGGGTGACCCCATGCCCAAAACAGGTTGATATACATCATGGCGTTTCCGCCTGCTTCATTAGTGAAGAAGTGAAAATCTAAATAACGGTCTAGCGTTAGCATGGCAAGCACTGCGGTTAAAATTGGAAATGATGCCGCAATTAAGATATTTGCCCATGTACATGCCCATGTGAAAATTGGCATTTTCATCAGTGTCATACCAGGGGCACGCATTTTAAATACTGTCACTAGGAAGTTAACAGCGGTTAATAGCGTACCGAGCCCCGATATTTGCAAGGCCCAAATATAATAATCGACCCCCACCCCAGGGCTGAAAGTCAACTCCGACAACGGTGGGTAAGCAACCCAGCCTGTTTTAGCAAATTCACCAAATATCAGCGATAGATTTATTAAAATGGCGCCACTAGCAGTAAACCAAAAACTTAAATTATTTAAAAATGGAAAAGCCACATCGCGAGCACCAATTTGCAGTGGTACAACAATATTCATTAAACCAATCATAAATGGCATTGCCATAAAGATGATCATAATAACGCCATGGGCGGTGAATATTTGGTCGTAATGTTCTGGTGGCAGATAACCTGGCGCGCCACTGGTAGCAAGCGCTAACTGCGCACGCATCATAATGGCATCAGAAAAACCACGAAACAGCATGATTAGCGCTAATAAAATGTACATAACGCCTAAGCGTTTATGATCAACCGAGGTGATCCAGTCGCGCCAAAGCACACCCCATTTTTTATATTTTGTTATTAGCCCAGCTATAATAAGCCCGACTATAGCAATCACCGCCATGGTAACCATGATAATAGGTTCATGAAACGGAATTGCATCTATAGATAATTTACCTAAAAACGACATGATTATTCCTCGCCCTGGCTGTGTGATGATGGCATTGAATGATTACCCATTGCCTGATGCTCATTACTCATCTGCTGATGTTTACCCATCGAGTGGTGTTTTTTGTTCATATCGCCATGCGCCTGCATGTATTTCATCACTATGGTATGAAATAAACCGTCATCAACCTTGCCATAATAAGCGACGGGATTGTTTTCACTCGCTTTGGCAAGCTCAACATAATTGGCATGAGTAAGGCTATTAGCGTTGGTTTTAACCTGTTCAACCCACTGGCTAAAGTCAGCTTTTGTTGGTGTTGCGATGGCATTAAATTTCATACCAGTAAAACCGGCGCCACTATAATTAGCCGAAAAGCCTTTAAACGTGCCTGGCTCATTAGCAATTAAATGCAGCTTAGTTTCCATGCCCGCCATTGAGTAAATTTGACTACCTAACTGGGGAATGAAAAACGAGTTCATGGTACTTTCTGAGGTGATTTTGTATTCAACCGGAACATTAGCAGGAAATACCAATTCGTTTACCGTAGCAATACCTTGCTCAGGGTAAATAAATAACCACTTCCAATTAAGTGACACCACTTCAACAGTTAAGTGTTCACCTTTACCCTCTATCGGTTTATAAGGGTCAAGCTCTTGAGTTGACTGCCAGGTGATCACACCTAAAATAACAACAATAACAATAGGAACCGCCCATACAACAGCCTCAATCTTATTAGAGTGAGCCCATTTTGGTGCGTAAATTTCATGGTTTTGTGTGTCTCTGTATTTCCAAGCAAAATATAAAGTCATCACAATAACGGGGATCACAACTAACAACATAAGCACAGTGGCGATGATGATCAGATTTTTCTCATCAATACCTATCTGCCCTTTTGGGTCGAGTACCCCGCCATTACAGCCTGATAAAATCAGCGCCATACTAGCTAAAGCAATATTAAAAAGGTTACGAATTAACAAGGGACTATCCTAAAACCTAAAGAGTTTTTATTAGCTGCCAAAAATATTTAGCAACGATATTTGATAAAAACCCAAGTTAATTAAGATTGAATTACAAATAATGCAGAGCGAATGCAAGCATGAAGTATTGACTACTGGCTTAATAAAAAACACCTAGCAGAACCAACCCAGCTTTTTTAAACACATTAATATAACGCAATAAAAATTAACTTGGGTGAGGTGTGGTTGGCTGAGAGTGTGTAAAAACACTAAGCTACAATGAAAGTAATCGTTATTTACAGCAAGAATAAATAATTAGATACCACAGGTGTAACCTATACCCATAAAAATTAATGGGTAAACAGACAACCTGTAAAGCTAGGTGGAGCACGACAACCATGTGCAGCTTGCACGGGTTGCTGAACTTTAGCCTCGCTAAAAGCAAAGGCTGCTTTACGGAGGATTATTCCAGCACGACGCGCTGGAAACATGTGGAACAATAGCCAACAAAGGCCAATAAGTAACTGACACGATAAGATAGGATGAGCTAAGAATTCGGCAATAGTCAGTAATAATGGCTCTATAAAAAAGCCATCACTGATCAATGCTTCAAGCCTAAAGGCATCCTCAATAGCGCCACTAAGCAACATAACGGCATTAAAAACTAATAATGTTATAGCCACACTCACGCCTCTTTTCGCTTTATTAAAGCGCTCATGCAACACTGACTTACCTAAGGTAAGCAAAGCGCTGGTATGAAACAAAGAAAATGAGTTCAAAAACATTAACCTATTAAAATGACTAATAACAAAATTTGGCATACACCGTGGCAACAAAAACAGGTTGCAGCCGTAAAGCCTTATACAGTGACATGAAATACAGTCTCAACGCATTAGCACTATTTGGCTAAGCTAGTTTTGATCCGCATCAATAGAACTTTCAAAACTTACTGAAAGTTCGGGCATGAGTATAACAAAGAGAGTTTTCTGTTCAAGATAAAAACACGATTATTTTATCAGCTGATGATTTATTTATGGCGATATAAATAAAAAACCTCCCGTAGTGAGCTACGAGAGGTTTTTTGTTTAAACAGAAATAAATCTATTTAAAGAATTTGGTTTTCTTTCCATACTTGCTCTTTGGCTAGACGCTTTTTGCGTTTATCACATGGATCATCGCAATCACATGCTTTATCAATACCTACAGAGCCTAGGCCTCCGCAGCTACTCGCCATCGATTTTCTTTGAACTATCATGCCTATCGCCATCGCAGCGACAATTAAAATAAGTAAGCCAAAGGTTAGAAAAAAAAGTGACATTGCTTAGCCCCTATTGTTCAGCAATAAAATGAGCTCAAATAGCGTATTTGAGCTCCTTACATTATATACCCTCATGCTAAGGATATAAACCTAAAGACTATAAATAAGGCTTAAACGCAGGACTTGAATAAGTGACTAAACCATCAGGCGATTTAGCAATTAAATACACTGGCAAATCATGCTGCTGCGCATAACGTTGTGCTTTTTCCATACCCATAACCGTTAAAGCAGTCGCTAAACCGTCGGCCGTCATAGCGCTAGGGTGTAAAACTGTAACAGAAACTAAGTCATGCTTAATTGGCATCCCTGTCATAGGATCAATAAGATGAGTATAGGTTTCGCCATCCATAGTATAAAAGATTCGATAATCACCTGAAGTGGCAATACCGTTATTACCTGGTGCAAGTACACGGTGTACTTTTCGCTCACCTGGGTTAGCATCAGGTTGTTCAATTGCTATTCGCCATGCTTGATTGTCTGGTTTTGTACCAGCAATACGTAACTCCCCGCCAATCTCAACCATGTAATCTGTAATGCCTTTGCTTTGTAATAGCTCAGCCACTTTATCAATACCATAGCCTTTTGCTGTAGCTGAAAACGACAATTCTAAATCAGCCATCGTTTTTGCTAAGCCTTGCTCGTTAAGGACCAACTTATCTATACCAATGTTATTGATCATATTTGCCAGAGCTTCATTCGTTGGGCGCTTTGTTGGTTTTTTATCTGGGCCAAACCCCCATAAATCTATCAACGGCCCCATAGTCACATCTAGGGTCTTAGTTGAATTACCTATACGCATAGATTCACTAATAACTGCCCTGAAGTCATCACTGATTGGCATTACTTCGTTCGCATCTAAACGGTTAAAGGTGTTTATTTCTGACTCTTCGATATAGGTCGACATAGACTGGTTGATATCAACTAAAACCGCATCGATTTCTGCTTGTACTGCTTGAGGGTCAACTTGCTCAGCGTAAAACTTAATGTGGTAAGTTGTACCCATCGTTTTACCTTCTAAGTAGGTTTCCTCTGGGACTGATTTTCCACATCCAGATAACAGTAAAGTCAGCGTGATTATAAATAAGGCGATTATGCCCTGGGGAGTATTTACTTTGTTCATAACAACCCTACTTAATAGGTTAAAAATTAATATAAAAAAGCCTCGTCACATAAAATGCGACGAGGCTGGTATTTTAACTAAATTTAATCAGTTTGGGTATTAGCCACCGAAATCATCTAGTAAGATGTTTTCTTCTTCAACACCTAAGTCTTTAAGCATAGTGATAACAGCCGCATTCATCATTGGAGGACCACACATGTAGAACTCACAATCTTCAGGCGCTTCGTGATCTTTAAGATAGTTCTCAAATAACACGTTATGGATAAAGCCAGTGTAGCCTTCCCAGTTATCTTCTGGTTGCGGATCTGAAAGCGCAGTGTGCCAAACGAAGTTTTCGTTTTGCTCAGCTAGGCCGTCAAAATCTTCAACATAGAACATTTCACGTTTAGAACGCGCACCATACCAGAAACTAATTTTACGCTTAGAGTTTAAACGCTTAAGTTGGTCAAAGATATGTGAACGCATTGGTGCCATACCTGCACCACCACCTACGAATACCATTTCAGCGTCTGTGTCTTTAGCGAAGAACTCACCAAATGGACCAGAAATAGTTACTTTATCACCTTCTTTAAGTGACCAAATGTACGAAGACATTTTACCACATGGTAGGCTTAGGTTTCTTGGCGGCGGCGTAGCGATACGCACGTTAAGCATGATGATGCCTTCTTCTTCTGGGTAGTTAGCCATTGAGTAAGCACGAATTGTTTCTTCGTCTACTTTTGACTCCAGATCGAAGAAACCAAAATGGTTCCAATCGCCACGATACTCTTCAGGAATATCGAAATCTGCATATTTAACATGGTGAGCTGGCGCTTCGATCTGGATGTAACCACCCGCACGGAACGGCACTGACTCGCCATCAGGAATTTGTAGCTTAAGTTCTTTAATGAACGTCGCTTTGTTATCGTTAGAGATAACTTCACAATCCCATTTTTTAACACCGAAAATTGACTCTTCAAGTTCAATTTCCATGTCGTTTTTAACATTAACCTGACACGCTAGGCGACAACCTTCACGTGCTTCACCTTTAGAGATGTGGTCAAGTTCAGTTGGTAGAATATCACCGCCGCCTTCTTTAATGTGTACGCGACACTGGCCACAAGAGCCACCGCCACCACATGCAGAAGATACGAAAATACCTGACTCAGATAGTGCACCTAATAGCTTACTACCTGCTGATGTTTTAATGGCTTTGTCTGCATCGCCATTAATGCCGATGATGATATCACCGCTTGCAACTAGCTTAGATTTAGCACCAATGATGATTAAAACTAGTATTACAACGATAGCGATAAAAACACCAACGCCTAAGAAAATATCCATGATTGACCTCGCTATTATTACAGTGAAATACCAGAGAATGACATAAAGCCAAGACCCATCAAGCCAACAGTGATGAAGGTAATACCTAAACCACGTAAACCATCTGGTACGTCTGAATACTTCATTTTCTCACGGATACCTGCAAGTAATGTAATTGCAAGCGCCCAACCCACACCAGCGCCAATACCATAAACAACAGACTCGCCGAAGTTATAGTTACGCTCAACCATGAAGGCTACCGCACCAAAAATTGCACAGTTAACTGTGATTAGTGGTAAGAAAATACCTAATGCGTTGTAAAGCGGTGGGAAGAACTTATCTAATGCCATTTCAAGAATTTGCACTAGTGCTGCAATAACACCAATGAAAGTTAAGAAACGTAAAAAGCTAAGATCTGCTTCTGGGTAACCAAGCCACTCTAGTGAACCTGGTGCTAATACCGCATGGTAAACCAAGTTGTTAACCGGTACTGAAATACCTAATACAACAATAACCGCTACACCTAGGCCAATTGATGTAGTTACTTTTTTAGACACGGCTAAGAAAGTACACATACCTAGGAAGAATGCTAACGCTAAGTTTTCAATAAAAACGGCTTTTACAAATAAACTAATATAATGTTCCACTTATCGCCCCTTACGCTTTAGCTTCTACTTGGTCTTTCTTATAAGTACGAAGTACCCAAATGAATAAACCAATGATGAAGAATGCACTCGGTGGTAAGATCAATAGACCCATAGGTTGGTACCAACCACCATTTTGTACTAATGGAATAATATCAACACCGAATAGTGAACCTTTACCGAATAACTCACGAATAAAGCCAACAGTAAGTAACACTACAGAGTAACCTAAGCCATTACCAATACCATCAAGGAAAGACATTAATGGCGGCGACTTCATTGCATAAGCTTCAGCACGACCCATTACGATACAGTTAGTAATGATTAGACCAACGAATACTGATAACTCTTTTGCCGTAGCGTAAGAGAAAGCTTGTAGTACTTGGTCAACCACGATTACTAATGATGCAATAATCGTCATCTGTACGATGATACGTACTGATGATGGGATATGGTTACGAATAGTCGAGATAAAAAGGCTAGAGAATGCAGTTACCAAGGTCAATGCAATTGACATGATTAATGCATTTTTTAAGCTAGACGTTACCGCTAGCGCAGAACAAATACCAAGTACTTGTAATGCGATTGGGTTGTTAGCGAAAACTGGACCAAATAGGACCGCCTTCATTTCTTTAGTATCAGCCATTAGTTCAATGCTCCTTTACGTACTTTCGCAAGGAAAGGGCCAAAGCCATTTTCGCCAGTCCAAAAATCAACTGCATGGTCAACACCATTAGACGTTAATGTAGCACCTGAAAGACCATCGATCTTATGCTCATCACCGGCTGCAGTCCCTTTAACGATTTGGATTGGTAACTCTTTACCTTCCCACGTTGCAGTCCACTGTGGGTTTTGAATTTCACCACCTAGACCAGGTGTTTCGTTATGTTTGTAGAAAATGATGTCTTTAATAGTTTCGCCATCGCTTTCAAGCGAGATAAAACCGTACATTAAACCCCATAAACCATAACCCTGAATAGGAAGGATGATTGCATCAGTAGAGCCATCGTCTTTTTTAGAGATATAAACAGGCGCACGCTTGGTAATACGTTGAATACCGGCGATGTCTTTAATACCATTCTCTTTTAAAGATTTACTTAAATCAGCATCGTATTTGCTTTTTTCAAAGTCAAAATCTTCTACCGGCTCAGCAAACTCACCACTTTGCATATCAACAAAGCGAGTTTCGATTTTAGCATCAAACGTTTCGGCAACGTTATCAACTTTGCCAATACCAGCAGCAGCTAAGATATTGCTTTGAATATCTTTTGCTTTATTTGCTTTTTGCAGAGGGCGTAGTTGTACAGATGTTAGCGATACAATAACTGCACACACTAAACATAATGAGACAACAACAGCTAGCGTTTTGCCAATTGATTCGTTATTACTAGACATTACGTGCCAACCTCCGCTTGATATTAGCTTGCACTACAAAGTGATCGAATAAAGGTGCAAACAAGTTAGCAAATAAGATTGCTAGCATGATGCCCTCTGGGTATGCAGGGTTAACAACACGGATCATGATAACCATAAAACCAATAAGCGCACCGTATGCTAATTTACCTTTATCAGTAAATGCAGCAGATACAGGGTCAGTTGCCATAAAGAACATACCGAATGCAAAACCACCCAATACCATGTGCCAGTACCAAGGCATAGCAAACATCGCATTGGTTTCAGAACCAATGGTGTTCAGTATTGATGAGGTTACTACCATACCTAGGAATACACCTAGCACGATACGCCAAGACGCGATGCGCACGTAGATTAGGAATAAACCACCAATAAGTACAGCTAGTGTAGACGTTTCGCCCATAGAACCTTGAATGAATCCGTAAAACGCATTCCACCAAAGCTCAATATCAGTCGCGTAATTTAACGTACCAGCAAACGCTTGACCAAGCATAGTCGCGCCAGAGAATGAATCTACGGCAGTCCATACTGTGTCACCTGAAATTTGTGCAGGGTATGCGAAGAATAAAAACGCACGACCAGCAAGCGCAGGGTTTAAGAAGTTACGGCCTGTACCACCAAATATTTCTTTTGCTATAACTACACCAAAAGTAATACCTAGCGCAACTTGCCATAAAGGAATCGTTGCAGGCAGAATTAATGCAAACAATACAGAAGTTACGAAGAAACCTTCATTAACTTCATGCTTACGCACAGAAGCAAATAACACTTCCCAGAAACCACCGACAATAAAGGTAGTTGCATAAATAGGTAGGAAGAAACAGGCTCCGTAGAACATTTTCGCCCCCCAGCCTGCATCAACGGTTAATTCACCGCCAAGTAACTGGAATAAACCTACTTGCCAAATATTCGCTAGCTCAAAGCCATTACCAAGTGCAATTGCAGCTTGATGGCCAATATTGAACATACCAAAGAACATGGCAGGGAACGTCGCCATCCACACTAAAATCATCATGCGTTTTAGGTCGATGTTATCACGAACGTGAGTTGAACCTTTGTTTACGTAACCTGGCGTGTAAAAAATAGTCGCAGCAGCTTCATACAGCGCGTACCATTTCTCATGTTTACCACCTGGTTCAAAATGTGGTTCGATATCTTCTAAGAAAGTTTTTAAGCCCATTTTAGCCTTCCTTCTCGATCGTAGTTAAGCAATCGCGTAGGGCTGCGCCGTACTCGTATTTGCCAGGACAAACGAAGGTGCATAACGCTAAATCTTCTTCATCTAATTCAAGCGCACCTAATGAAATTGCACTGTCTAAATCACGAGACAATAAGTCACGTAATAAAAGCGTTGGCAAAATATCAAGTGGCATAACACGCTCATAGCTTCCAAGTGGAACCATGGCACGTTTTGAACCGCCCGTAGACGTTGTCATTTTAAATAAACGACTCGGTGTAAGGTGAGACAAGAATGTACGCGTTACAGAGAATTTATCACTACCTGGTGCAATCCAGCCAAACAATTCTTTTTCGCGACCTTCAAGTAATACAGATACTTGAACGTGGTAACGGCCTAAGAATGCATGAACACCAGACGACGTAGCACCTGCAAGTACAGAACCAGAAATAACACGGTTATCACCGTCTTCTAATTCACCTGCTACTAAGTCATCTAATGAAGCACCTAATTGTGTTTTCACTAAACGAGGATTCTTAACACGCGGACCTGCAAGCGAAATCACACGGTCTGTGTAAATTTCACCAGTAAGGAAAAGGTGACCATACGCAATAACGTCTTGGTAACCAATGTGCCAAACTTGCTTACTAGCAGATACTGGGTCAAGGTGATGGATATGTGTGCCAACAAGGCCAGCTGGGTGCACGCCACCAAACTCATGTACTTCTACTTGAGCAATAGGTGAACTAGGAACTTGACTGCCTGCTTGCTTACAAACAAATACTTTGCCATCGGTTAAACGTGACACAACAGCCAAACCTGCTTCAAACGCTTTCGCATTTTCAGCAATAACTACTGCAGGATCTGCAGCAAGTGGATTGGTATCGATAGCTGTCACAAAAATAGAGCTAGGATTTGCATCCAATGCCGCTATTTTACTAAATGGGCGAGCACGAAGTGCTGTCCATTGACCCGATTGAACTAGTACTTCTTTAGCTTTTTCACGGTCTAAGCTGTTAAGCTCAGTTTCCGAGAAAGAACCAAAGGTGATTTGCTCACTGCCGTTTACTTCAATAACAACAGATTGCAGAACACGTTTAGCACCGCGATTAATTTCTTTTACTGTACCAGAAGCTGGTGCAGTAAATAATACGCCTGGGTTCTTTTTATCTTCAAAAAGTACCTGGCCTTTTTTGACTTGGTCATCCACACGAACATGCATGGTTGGACGCATACCGATAAACTCTTCACCTAGCACAGCTACACGTTTGACGGCAGAACCATCATGAATAACTTGCTGAGGTGCGCCCTCTAAGGGTAAATCCAGACCTTTTTTTATATTGATCATACGCACTTGCACTACATTAACGGAAAGAAACTGAAAAATCGTACCAACCACGCCGCTATTTGTATTATTGCAAGCTATAAAATGACTCGCTATAGATACCAAACAAGCAGCGCAGTAAAACTCCTCACATATTGCTTTGATTTTAACATTATTGTGACTGACTATGCGAGTGTATTTATGAAAATTATACGAGAGAAACGTTTATTTAGTTTTGTAATTCATAATTAATAAAATACAAGCTAGACCAAAGTGGTAAATAAACCAACAAATAGCAAAATTTTTTTCAAATCAAGGCTAAAAAAACAAAAAAGTCGCACTAGGCGACTTTTTCAAAATCGGATTACTAGCGACAGATTAATCAATCATATTTGCAATTGGCGCAATAGGATTAACATCTTGCTCGTAATCAACCGTATCAATGCCAAAACCAAACAAGCGTAAAAACTCATTATGGTAGCCCACGTAATCCGTTAACTCATCAATTGAACTTGTGTCTACACTATCCCAAATAGTTTGAACACGTGCTTGAACGTCATCTTCCAGCTCTTTGTAGTTTTGGAATAAATGTCCGCCCTCATCAAAACGTGGTGAATCACCGTATAGGTTTTCATTAAATAACGCATGAATTTGCTCAATTGTGCCCTCGTAAGTGCCATCAGCCTTCATCACTTTAAATAGTGCCGAAATGTAAAGCGGCATTATTGGGATTGCCGAGCTTGCTTGGGTAACAACCGCATTAAGTGAAGAAACGTAAGCTTCGCCATTTAAATCTTGGGTAGCGGCTTTAATAGCTGCAGTGGCACGGTCTAGGTCTTCTTTTGCCTTACCTATGGTTGCATGTCCATATATTGGCCAAGTTAGTTCTTTACCAATGTATGTGTAAGCCGTTGTTTTAAAGTTATCTGCTAGTACATCAGCGTCTTTAAGGGCGTCAATCCACATTTCCCAGTCTTCGCCACCCATTACTTTAATGGTGTTGTCGATATCGTCTTGGTTTGCTGCTTCAACAGTTACTTCATCAATTTCACGCTTTGACGTATTCAAGTTTTTAGTCGTTACCGCATTACCAATTGGCTTAAGTGTTGAAGAAAACACTTCCCCTGTATTTGGATCAGTACGACGAGGTGATGCTAAGCTGTAAATAATACAGTCAACTTTACCTAATTCAGCTTTAATGGTGTCGATTGTTTTTTGTTTGATTTCGTTAGAAAACGCATCACCATTAATATTTTTAGACCATAAGCCTTCAGCTTCAGCGGCTGCTTGAAATGCCGCCGTGTTATACCACCCCGCAGAGCCTGTTTTACGTTCAGTGCCTTCTTTTTCAAAGAACACACCTAATGTTTTAGCGCCACCACCAAATGCAGCGGTAATACGAGATGCAAAGCCATAACCTGTAGACGCACCAATAACTAATACATTTTTAGGCGCATTTTTTAATGCCCCTTGTTGCTTTACGTAATTAATTTGTTCTTGAACATGCTCTGCACAGCCAACTGGGTGTGCATTGGTGCAGATAAATCCGCGAATTTTAGGCTTAATGACCATTGATCATCCTATATCTTTTACAATAAAAATTAGCGCTAGTTTAAAGGCTAAAACAAAAAAAACTGATCTGATCAGTTACGCACTGCTCAAACCACCTTCTAGCTACCTGTTATCCAACTTTTGAGCCGCCCATGCAATTAGGTGACTGCGGGGCTTCACCGTCGTGCTCTGTAAATTCCTCAGGAGTATAAGTGTGCATAGCAAGCGCATGAATATGATTTGCCAGCTCATCTTTTAAAATTTCATTAATTTCACGATGACGCTGCAATAATCGCTTACCAGCGAATTCTTCACTGACTACAATCACTTTAAAGTGAGATTCAGTCCCCGCACTGTGCATATGGCTTTCGTTAATAACATTTAAATGCTTACACGCAATAGCATTTGCTAGCTTGTCACGTATTTGTTGTTGCATTGACATAAAAACCATCCTCAAAATTCAGTTATATGGTTACTATAACAACTGCGGCTACACCATGGCTAATGCTATTTAACTGAAACCATTATTAATATAGCGAAACGTTAAACTGATCCGCGGGTGTTTAAGTGTTGTTTGTTTAGGCAACGCATGTTGATAATTTTGTTGACTCTGCCCGCTCATTATTAAACAACTACCACTTTGTAATTTGATGTTAGTAATGCTGTTGCTTACTTTGTGTTTAAGTTTAAATAACCGCTCTGCACCAAGCGACACACACGCTATGGTAGGCTCAGGCCCTAGCTCAGCCTCGTCATCGCTATGCCAACCCATACAATCGTGGCCATCCCGATAATAATTAACCAAAATTGAGTTAAATGGTTGCTGTAGGTGATTTTCTAAACGTGTTCGCATGGCAAGTAATACGTCTGGCCAAGGCTCTAAGTCGAGTTTATGCCCAGAATAACCGTACTCAAGATTTTCTTCGCTGATAAAACATTGTAGCCTAGGTATTGGCCCCGTTTTACCAAACACTGTAATGTTTGGCTGTTGCCAATTTAGGTTTTGCTGCAAATAATAAAATAAATCGAGGCTTTTTTGTGCGCTAAGTACCTTACTTTGATAAGAAAAGCCATTTGGTAACAGTTGGGGGTTGGCGTTTGGCGGTTGCATGTTAGAATTTACCTATCATTTGATTACCGATCATTAAACTATTATGACTACGCAAGCTACGCTCGGCGATAACACTTTTACTCTTGAACGCTTTCCTTTGGATCAAAAAAACCGCAGCTTACAAGCGTGGGATTCAGCAGACGAATACCTTATTGACTATGTTAATGAACACTACCCTGATTGTCGCTCGTTACTGATCTTAAACGACAGCTTTGGTGCACTTAGCTGTTACTTTAGCAAGCAACAATTAACAGTTTGTTCAGTAAACGACTCATATATTAGCCATCAGGCGGCTGCTTATAACTTAGCGGAAAACAAAATCGCGACGACTGCGTTTAGCCAGCTTGATAGTTTATCGGCTCTGCCTGAGCAAGTAGACCTAGTGTTGGTAAAAGTACCACGCACGTTGGCTTTTTTACAATATCAGCTATCTGAATTAAGCGAGGTGCTCGCGCCAGATACGCCAGTTATTGGTGCTGCAAAAACTAAAGACGTGCATAACTCTACTATTAAAGCATTTGAAAACTTTATTGGTGAGACGAAAACAAGTCTTGCAGTAAAAAAATCACGTTTAATTATTAGCCAAGCCGCTGGCGGTTATAAAGGCGCAGATTTCCCAGTCAGCTGGCCACTTGAAGGCACTGATTTTACAATAAGTAATCATGCCAATGTGTTTTCGCGTGATTCACTTGATATTGGCGCACGTTTCTTTTTCAATTACTTGCCGCAAACAAATAAAGTCAAAAATATTATTGATTTAGGCTGTGGTAATGGCGTGGTTGGTTTAATGACATTAGCGCGCTGTCCTAATGCTCATATTAGCTTTGTTGATGAGTCGTATATGGCGGTTGAATCAGCTCGACTCAACATTGAATTAAACATGGAAGACAAGTTTGAACAATGTACCTTTATAGAGAATGATTGTTTAACCGACTTTGAACGTGAAAGTGCCGATATTGTATTGTGTAATCCGCCATTTCACCAAGCACAAGCGGTTACCGACCACATCGCGTGGCAAATGTTTAAACAAGCAAAAGACACATTAAAAGAAGGTGGCGAGCTGCGTATTATTGGCAATCGTCATTTAGATTATCATGACAAACTAAACCGTATGTTTGGTAACTGTACTTTATTAGGCTCTAATAAAAAGTTTGTGGTACTCAGCGCAACTAAAAATAGTGGAACGTTATAAATGAAACTCATAAAGATATTATTGAGCTGTTGTACTTTAGTGGTTTTTTCGGGATGTGCCAATCAGCCTAATCAGCTTATTCTCAACCCTGTGTATAAAAGTGGACAAATAAGCTCAATCAATAACAGCTTAAACACCAGCGTGATTGATTTACGTGGTGACAGTGCAACCTTAAAGCTTATTGAATCAAGCAAAACAAAAACCATTGCCAGCACGGGTATTACTGAGTCAGTTAAAAGTGCGCTAGACAGTGCGCTTAGTCGCAATGGCGCTAGCATTTCTAATTTAGCGCAATTGCGCTTTGAGTTAGATATTCATGCACTGCAAGCTGTGGTTACAGAAAAGCTAATGAGCCATACCAGTGATGCCAAGATTGAATTTGAAGTACGAGTGATTCGCCCTACAAGTAATTTCAGTAAGCGTTATAGCGGTAATGCTAATTTATCTGGACCACTTGGTCATGATAGGGCAAAAATTGAAGGTCAGCTCAATAAGTTGACTGAGCAGTTAATTACCCGCATTGTATCTGACCCTGAATTAATTGCATTTTTAGAAGGTTAATAATGAAGCAACTTTTTTTAATCTGCGTAAGCTTATTTTTTAGCGTAAATAGTTTAGCGGCACAAGAAGGCCGCTTTGTGCAAAAAGATAATATTTTCCCTCGAGTAGAAATTGTGACATCGTTGGGCAGTATTGTGGTTGAGCTAGACCGCTCAAGAGCCCCTATTACGGTCAATAACTTTTTGACTTATGTGTCTGATAAAAGCTATCAAGGCAGTGTGTTTCACCGTGTAGAACGCGATGTAGAAAATGATCGTGATTTTGTAATTCAAGGCGGTGGTTATGATAAAGATTACGATGGCCTGCATGAAAACGACCCTATTTTTAATGAAAGCGGTAACGGCTTAACTAACGATATGTATAGCATTGCTATGGCCTATCAAGATCGAGAACCACACTCAGGAACGCGTCAGTTCTTTTTTAATATGGATGACAATGACCATTTAAACCCTGGACGTGATTGGGGATTTGCCGTGTTTGGCAGTGTTATGGAAGGTTATGAGACGCTCGATAAAATCATGGCTGTAAAAACGGGTTTTAATGACAAAATTGGCTACAACTTTGTCCCTGAAAAACCGGTTGTTATATTAAATATCAAGGTGCTTGAACAAGTTCCTTTATAACTTTTTATCAGAGCAGCTTTGGCTGCTCTTTCTATTAGCCAATGAGCCCCTATGAATAGCACACTTTCTGTTCGCGAATATTTTTCTTATTTTAAAGATAAACGTTTAATTAATGTTTTTATATTTGGAATGAGCAGTGGTTTTCCGTGGGTGTTAATTGGCTCGGTAATGTCGGCTTGGCTTAAAGATGAAGGTTTGAGTCGCAGCATGATAGGCTTATTTGGCATTGTGTTTGGTGCCTACAGTATCAATTTTTTATGGTCGCCTTTAATAGATCGCACTAAACTGCCCTTTTTGTACAACTGGCTTGGTCAGCGCCGCAGTTGGATCTTGTTTTGCCAAAGCTTTATTTTGCTTGGCACGTTACTACTTGCAGGGCTTGATCTAAAAGCAAACCTAGCGATTGCCGCCGCACTTTGCTTGCTGATCGCCATAGCCTCTGCAACGCAAGATATTGCTATAGATGCTTTTCGAATAGACACTCTTAGTGAAAATGAATCTCACAAAGCCACCGCAGCCGCCGCAATGGCTACATCAGGTTGGTGGACAGGTTATGCTTTATTAGGGGCTGTGCCCTTTTATATGGCTGATATGCCAAACATAGACTGGCCGCAGGTCTATTATTTTTTATCTGCCATTATGCTGTTATTAATTAGCTGTGTGTTTTGGGCTAAAGAACCAAAATCAAACCGTGAAGCTGTTCATGCCGAGCTAGAGCGTGTTTATCTTGAAAAGCTTGCGGCAAGCAAACAAACACCACTAACGAAAATACTCGCATGGCTGGGTGTCACCGTGGTTGACCCATTTAAAACCTTTTTTGCTAAAAATGGGGTTAAAACTGCACTAGCACTGCTGGCGTTTATTTTCTTATTTAAAATTGGTGAAGCATTTTTAGCACGAATGTCGATTGTATTTTATAAGGAAGTGGGCTTTAGTAATACCCAAATAGCAAATTACTCCAAGCTAGGCACGGGTTTAATCACTATCGTATTTGCCTTTTTAGGCAGTATTTTTAACCACAAATATGGCATAGTAAAAGGCCTATTTATAAGTGGCATCGCCATGGCTGCATCTAACTTAATGTTTTCTTGGATTGCCTTAGCAGGACCGCAGGAACACTTATATGCAATGGCAATTGTAGTTGATGGCTTTACCCAAGCTTGGTCTTTAGTGGCGATGGTTGCTTTTATATCTATGCTGTGTGACAGAGCATTTAGCGCCACTCATTATGCGCTACTGGCATCATTGGGTAACTTAGGGCGGACATTATTATCGAGTTATAGTGGCGTAGTTATTGATGATTGGCTGATGGGAAATTGGTCATTATTTTTTGTTTTAACAGCACTTATGGTTTTACCTTCATTGATATTTTTATATCTAATTAGGCACAAACTATATGCATTAGAGCAAAATTATCATAATAGGTAATACCTAATGCATCCCTGCATTAGTATTAGCTGTAGACGTTAGATTTAACTTTACGATTACAGCCTAAAAGCGTTAATCAGCTTTAATTAAGCTTAATGCTTCATACGGGTCAACTTCTAATGCATTGCAATAGCGAACAAACTCAATCACATCTAAGCGACGTTCTTGGTTTTCTATTTTGCCTATAAAAGAATGTGGCGTACCCAATATTTGCGCTAAGCTGCGCATTGTGTAGCCTTTTTCATGGCGCTTAGTTTTAAGCCACTTTGTTAGCTTTGCATTTTCTTCCGAAGATACGGTTTTACCCATCATATACAACTCCTACTCGTTGTTTAACTATACATATTGCAAAGTGCTCAATGCCGTCAACATTGTAAGCCCACTGAGACTAACTAAGACACAGTGTAAACGCTTACAATTTAAACAAAAAAGATTCTCAAATATGTATTAACTCTTTATTATTGTAAAAATGAAACCTTGCCCGTCTCATTCTTGGATACATTATATACCATTCACCGTTGATCTGAATGATTAATTAGTAATTCTGCGATTAAAGTCTAACAACAAATATTTACTAAGTCTGAATAAGGTTAAATATTTTATAACTTTTTTGTTTCATTTAAATATAAGCTGTTTATTATTAAGGTCTATTGACCCTAACTTAAAGAGGTTAAATCATGTTTAGACTACTCTTTTTACTACCTATTATTTTGTGCTTAGGTTGGTACTTTTTTTTACGCCATTATGCTATTCCATTAAAGCAGGGTAAAAAAGGCTTTATCTATATTTTAGTCTTCTCTGCGTTTGTGCTTGGCTTTTTTGTGTTAATGATGCAAATAACAGAGTACAGCCCAACTGAGTTATGATTTTTTAAACACATAAAAAAACCGCTGATTAAGCGGTTTTTTTGAATAACGATATTTTTATACGCTAAAACTAGCGCCACAGCCACATGTCGTGGTGGCATTAGGATTAGAGACAAAAAAGCGTGCCCCTTCTAATCCTTCGGTGTAGTCAACTTCACCATCAACTAAATACTGGATACTCATAGGGTCAATGACTAAGGTAACCCCGTTTTTAACAATTTCTAAATCGCCCGGGTTTGCTTTTTCATCAAAAGTAAAACCGTATTGAAAACCTGAACACCCACCGCCTGTGACATAAACACGCAGTTTTAGATCTGGGTTTTCTTCTTCGTCGATTAACTGTTTAACACGCACAGCGGCTGCGTCGCTAAACTTAATGGGTAATTCTTCAGACATCTTATAACCCTCAATACCTTAATACTAATGCACGAGATTATCTAATACCTGAGTATTTTAATCAAGTATAGTTAATCTATGCTTTCACGCTCCAATGCTAACATGGCTTGTTTAGCTCACTCTGTGAATAGGAGCAGTATAAATTAAATTTAAATTAATCTGTTGTTAAAAATCTCAAGGACTTCCCTAGACTATTTTGATAAACTTGGCGCCTAAAAATGCTACGGGGAAATAAAGCATGTGGCTTGAGCGACTGAGACGTCGATTAGCAAAACCAAAAACATCCGTACAATTATGCTTATTAGGCGTAAGTGCCGGATTAATTGCTGCATTTTTTATTATACTGTTCCGCTTAACCATTTTATTTTTTCAAAGCTTATTTCTAGAAACCCCTGACGATTTTACCACTCTACCCACTTTAGAACGGGTATTAATGCCCTTAGTGGCAGCGTTATTAATAGCTACATTTGCCGCTTTCACTGGTTTTAAACATTACCGCTTAGGTATTCCTTTTGTAATACACAGAATTAAGCGCCATTACGGGCAAATGCCACTGTATAACACGGTTAATCAGTTTGTTGGTGGTGCGCTGGCACTGATCAGTGGTTTTTCTGTTGGCCGGGAAGGCCCATCAGTTCACATGGGAGCAGCAGGGGCAAGCATATTAGCAAATAAATTACACTTACCTCACAACGCTATGCGTACCCTCAGTGGTTGTGGCGTTGCCGCGGGAATTGCTGCGTCGTTCAATACCCCGCTTGCTGCGGTTATTTTTGTAATGGAAGTGGTGCTCAGAGAATACAAAGTGCATATTTTTGTGCCGATAATGCTCGCAGCCGTTACCGGTGCATTAGCCACTCAATTTGTATTTGGTGAAGGCTCAGAACTTGCGCTAATAAGCATTGCCCCCTTAAGTGGATGGCATTACCCCTATTTAATTTTGTGCGGCATGGGGCTGGGCGCGGTGGCTTATGCTTTTAACCAAAACTTAATGCTGATCATTAAAACCTTTAAACCATTAAGTATGTTTCCACGTTTAATAATTGCAGGGTGTATTGCCAGCTTAATTGCTTACGCAGTTCCACAAGCAATGGGCTCGGGTATGAGTGCGATAACTATTGCGGTAGAGTCACCTGAAAATATTCAACTACTCACCACTATTTTAATTGCCAAGTTATTAGCCACTTTGTTTGCTATTGGCTTAGGTATCCCTGGTGGGTTAATTGGTCCCGTTATTGGGCTTGGCGTTTTAACCGGCACTTTAATGGCATTTTTTGCCCAGTTTATTAGCCCTGGGACTGACATAGCAGGCACTTATGGCGTGCTTGGCATGGCAGGCTTACTGGCGGCAACGTTGCACTCCCCCTTAGCAGCACTGACCACCGTGATGGAGCTGACCTCTTCACCGGAAATTATTGTACCGGCGATGATCGTCATTACCACCGCCTACGTTACAGCTTTGCAGGTATTTGGTAACCGCTCTATATTTTTACAGCAATTAGACTTTCAGGGATTACCTTACCATGTATCTCCGGCCACTGAGGCATTACAAAAAGTAGGGGTGATGGATGACATGGATGAAGACTTTAAATTGCTCTACTCCGATGATAAAGAGCAAATAAAAAACAGTCTAGATGCCATGGACAGCCAAACACCGTTAATTGTGTTTGACGAGGAAAATGGTTATCGCCTAGCCGAATATGACTTAAGTTTAATGTCTGATCAGGCGGTCAATATAAAGTACATTAGCTTACAAGGTATCAGCAGCCAGGCCACTCTTGCAGATGCCTTTGAAATTTTAAATGATAAACGCAGTGGTGCACTTTATGTATATAACTTATTAGATAATCAACAAATTATGGGATTACTAAGGTGGGATCAAATCCATCATATTCTAACCATACGTAACAGTTTACTTTAACAATAATGAGAACAGTATGAGCGCATTATTAATTTACAAAACCTTGCACGTATTTTTTATGATTGCTTGGTTTGCCGGTATTTTTTACCTTCCTCGACTTTTTGTTTATCACGCTATGAGTGAAGAAAAATCGTGTAACTCAATGCTAAAAGTAATGGAACGTCGGCTGCTTTATTTTGTTACCCCCTTTGCTGTGCTTACCGCAGTGTTTGGCGTATTAACTATTGTTGAATACGGCCGCGAATGGTTTCGTTACAGTATGTGGCTGCATTATAAACTAGTGCTGGTAATCATTTTATATATTTATCATGGCTACTGTTTCAAATTATTAGCTGATTTTAAACACGATAGAAATACAAAAAGCGATCGGTTTTACCGAATTTTCAACGAGCTACCTGTTTTAGCGTTACTCGTTATAGTTGCTTTAGCCATTATTAAGCCAAGCTTTTAAATACAGGATTATAAATTACACTGCCAAGTCGCAAACTAAGTTTGTATAATACGCGCGATTGCGTGCTCCTTTATGGATTATCGCGCCTTTTTGAATAACTAGGAATAACCCCATGTTCAGTTTCCAAGGTGAAAATATACTCTCTGTTAATCAACTCGATCGAGACTGTATTGAACGCATATTTGCTGTAGCAAAAAAAATGGAGCCATACGCAAAAAAACAAAAGCGTACCAATGTGCTTGAAGGCGCTATTTTAGCGAATCTATTTTTTGAACCTAGTACGCGTACTCGTGTTAGTTTTGGCACTGCGTTTAACTTACTCGGTGGACTGGTTCGTGAAACCACCGGTATGCAAAGCTCTGCGCTTGC
This sequence comes from Pseudoalteromonas sp. 11L1, assembly GCF_055397545.1. The sequence goes on from NZ_AP041141.1 coordinate 3,277,679, forward strand.
TAAGGGCGAGTCACTATATGATACCGCACGTGTTATTTCAGCCTATGCTGATGCGGTTGCAATGCGCCATCCAGACTCAGGTTCGGTAGCTGAATTTGCAACAGGTTGCAGCGTACCAGTAATAAATGGTGGCGATGGACCCAATGAGCACCCTACTCAAGCGCTGCTTGATTTATTAACCATTGAGCGAGAGCTTAACCGCTTCGATCAAAATATTGATGGTATGCACATTGCGCTAGTCGGCGATTTAAAATATGGCCGAACCGTTCACTCGCTATCAAAGCTATTATGTCATTACAAAAACATTCGCTTTTCAATGGTTGCCCCTAATGGCTTGCAAATGCCTGACTCAATTTTATCTGTCGTTGAAAATGCAGGACATAAAATTGAACTGGTTGATAAAATGGAAGGTAACTTAGCAGCCGATATCGTTTATCAAACACGCATTCAAGAAGAGCGTTTTCCGTCGCAAGAGGAAGCCAACAAGTACCGTGGTGGATTTAGAATTAGCCAGTCTATTTACAATAGCCATTGCAAACCTAATTCAGTATTAATGCACCCGCTTCCTCGCGATAGCCGTTTAGAGGCAAACGAACTTGATAACGACTTAAATGCTAACGACAATCTAGCAATATTCCGCCAAGTACAAAATGGCGTTCTTATTCGTATGGCACTGTTTGCTTTAACCCTCGGCGTAGAAAACAAAGTTGAGCAGTATGAAGTAGACGTTCCTTGGTTTAGCCGCAAACGCGATAGCTAAGCTCTTATTTTTAAAGTGATAAAACAATAGGATTTTTCATGAAAATTAGCCAAGACTTATTTAAACGAGCTCAAGACTCTATTCCTGGTGGCGTAAATTCACCAGTGCGTGCTTTTAATGGTGTAGGTGGTACTCCGCTGTTTATTACTAAAGCACAGGGCGCGTTTACATTTGATGCTGATGGCAACCGTTATATCGATTATGTAGGCTCTTGGGGTCCAATGATTATGGGCCACAATCACCCTGAAATTAAACAAGCAGTGCATGATGCGGTAGAAAATGGTTTAAGCTACGGAGCGCCTACTGAAGCTGAAATTTTAATGGCTGAAAAAGTTAAAGAGCTAGTACCATCAATCGAAAAAGTACGTATGGTAAGCTCAGGTACAGAAGCAACAATGAGCGCAATTCGCTTAGCCCGTGGCTTTACTGGTCGTGACAAAATTTTAAAATTTGAAGGGTGTTACCACGGCCATGCAGATTCACTACTAGTAAAAGCCGGCTCTGGTGCATTAACTATGGGTGTACCTAACTCTCCGGGCATTCCTGAAGATTTAGCTAAGCACACACTCACGGTATCGTTTAACAATATTGAAGAAGTGAAAGCGATTTTTGCTAAATACGCCGATGAAATCGCGTGTATTATTGTTGAGCCAGTTGCAGGTAACATGAACTGTATCCCACCAGTACCTGGCTTTTTAGAAGGACTGCGTGAAGTCTGTGATCAGTACCAATCTGTGCTTATTTTTGACGAAGTAATGACAGGTTTTCGTGTAGCCCTTGGTGGCGCTCAGGCTTACTACAACATCAAACCAGACTTAACCTGTTTAGGTAAAGTAATTGGTGGTGGCATGCCAGTAGGCGCGTTTGGTGGTAAAACAGAAATTATGGATTACATCGCACCTGTAGGCCCAGTTTATCAAGCGGGTACACTTTCAGGAAACCCAATTGCTATGGCTGCAGGCTTAAAATCACTTGAGTTACTAAGTGCACCTGGCGTTCACGAAAAATTAGAAGCTATTAGTAAAGCGATTTGTGAAGGCTTTGAAGCTGCAGCTAAGAAAGCAGGCATTGCCTTAACGACTAACTACGCTGGCGGCATGTATGGCTTTTTCTTTACTGATGCAGAAAAAGTAACTACTTACCAACAAGCCACTGAATGTGATTTAGAGCGCTTTAAAAAGTTCTTCCACTTAATGCTTGAAGAAGGAGTTTATTTAGCACCTTCAGCGTTTGAAGCTGGTTTTGTTTGTGCTGCGCACACAGAGCAAGAAGTTCAAGCAACAATTGAAGCGGCAGAGCGCGCTTTTGCTAAGCTATAAGTACACTTTATAACGTTATTAATTACGTATAAAACACAAATTAATAATAAAAAATTGAAAAAGAGCCCGAAAGGGCTTTTTTTATTTGTAAACGCTTATATTTGAATAATAATTAGACTTTATACGGTCTATGTAGCCTAAATCAATTATAAGAGAAAACTATGTCAGGATTAAGACACTTAGCAGCCCCCGCCATCACACTCATGGCAAATTTAAAATATAAAACAAAAATTAGTGTTGTGTTTGGAATTTTATTATTACCATTAGCGCTGAGCTTATTTTTTTTAGTGTCTTTGCTAGGTAACAGTATTAGTGTTTCGCAAATGCAGCAACAGGGCTTAAAAGGTTACCATCGCATCTTAAGTAACCAAATAGATGGCAACACAGATAAAAATCCACAAGTTGCGCGTGCGTTAGGCTATCAAATCAATAGTACTAAAACTCAGGATATACTCGAGTTTATTTCTATTGAATCTAACTTAGCGTTAGATAACCAGCTTGCAAGCTCCTACCTTAACCGCTCATTAGTACTGCCTTTACCCTCGCTAATTGTCCAAATTAACTTACTAACACGAAGTGCAAACACTGTGATCGATAATAATCGATTTACTCCTGAAACCTTTATTGCGCTATCTAACTTAAATAAATCGTTACCCCTTTATGAAAATCAATTATATAAAACACTTAAAGTAGCAACCGATGCTGATAGCACCGTGAGCGAAGCCTTATCTGCGCCACTAAAACAATTACACAGCGCAATCAATACATTTAAAAACGCCATAGAAAAAAAATTACTCGAACCTGACAACATAGCCTTAACAAAAGCAGAATTTGCGAAGCTCACTAACAATGTAAACACGAGTATTAATACGCTAGTTGAAAAAAGTATCCCAACTCTTGAGAGTCTTATTGAAAAAAAATACGCCTCACAATTGTGGATACGCAACTTAGTATTAGCGGCCTCTGTGATCAGTTTGCTATTTGCTTTATATCTTATGGTCGGCTTTTACTTTGTTGTAGTTGATACTATTACCCAATTTGCTCTTTGTGCAGAGCAAGCAGCCAATGGCGATTTAAACTCGAAGATCAATTCAAGTACTCACGATGAAATGGACATCATTGCCCAAAGGTACAATGCTTTATTACGTGCTTTTACACAGCTATTAGAGAAGGTTAAAAGCAGCACACATTCACTATCTGATGCAACCTACTCCTTATCTCATGTAAGTAGCCAAACGAGTCAGGATGTAGAAAAGCAGCAAAACCGCGTTAATGCTATTAACTCAGCCCTAAGTAATATGAGCCATAGCGCACACAGCGTTGAGGACTCAGCTAATAAGGCAATGCTCACAGCTCAAAAAGCAACAAAACATGTTAAACAAGGCGCAGATAACACGATGAAGCTGGCTAAATACATGCAGGACTTAAAAGTTGAATTTACACACAGCCAGCAATCGCTTAATAAGCTTGCCCAAGATAGCCAAGAAATAAGCAAAGTAAGCAAAGGGATAAGTGAAATAGCCGAGCAAACCAACTTGCTAGCACTTAATGCCGCTATTGAAGCCGCTCGCGCAGGAGATCATGGCCGTGGTTTTGCAGTTGTTGCAGATGAAGTAAGGACACTCGCTAAACGCACACAAACGCAAACCCAAGAAATACATCAAATTATTAGCTCGTTGCAACAAGCATCTGAAGATACACAGCAAAAAATGCATTCTAGTGTAGAAAAAATGGAGCAATCTGTTGATGCCGCAACACAAACAAATCAAGTGTTACAAGATGCAGAATACAGTATGAATATGATTAAACAACAAGGAGAAGAAATAGCCCTGCGAGTAAAAGAGCAATCACAAGCTACGGCACAAGCTCTAGGCGACTCTGAGGAGGTGAGTAACCTAGCTAATCATACGCTTAGTTCGGCACAGTCTTCCTTACAGGATGCTCAGCGATTACAGCAACTATCGGATGATCTGACTAAATCAATGCAATTTTTTAAATCTTAAAAAATTAATAATTGCCCCGTCCTGAAATAATTTGACGGTTTTAATGAGGGGCTTGGTGTGTCAGTACCAAGTTTTTTTATACACTTGATTTGGTATTTTCATACCCAAACTTAAGTACGAACGCATTTCATTTTATATGAATATCAACTCCTCAACAAGCAGCTTAACTCTACCATGTATAACATTTATACAGTAGGAATATTACTTAAATATCCCGTTTCTACGCTCTACTCAGGTGTTTTGATAACAGTTATATCCGTCATCGATGGCTTAATTCTCTCTTTAAATAACTCATCTTGATATACTTCAGAGCAACACTGTAAACCTCTATCTGAATGATGAATCGCGTCACATTTAAAAACGCTATGCTTAATCGTCATATATAGCGCTTTCATTTCATCACTCAGCTCATAATCCATTATTCTCCGACTATAACTATCAGTTACTAATGACCGTTAATATATGCTTTGCGCTTGCTTGTGTGTGAAGTCACCTTTTTCTACTTACTTAACAACGGATAGTTTAAAGCCTAATGTACAATCTCGTTGGGTACGCTTAGCGCCCTTAATTTCAATGGTCTTCATAAATAGATCCTAAATGTGTAAATGCATTTCAGGACAAAAAAAGCTTTCGCATAAAAAAAGCCCTTTCGGGCTTTTTTATTATTTATATTATTGTGATGCTATATAAAGTTTAGAATCGAGCTTCAAACCCTATACGAACATAACGTGGAGTCTGCCAAGAGTAAGCAGCGTCATGGTAAGCATTAACTTCGCCTTCATTTTGCTCGTAATGCTCATTCAAAGAAGCCTCTGACTGACTATTTAATATGTTGAACACATTGATTGATGCTCTCATATCAATATCTGAAACAGTAAAGTCATATGCAGCAGATAAATCTAAGTTAAATGTCCATGGTGTACGACCATTTGTACCACGGTCATGCTTCTCATAGATTTTTTCTTCTTGCTCACATTCACCATTACCATTGGTATCAGGACACTCATTTGTGTAAATGTAGAAAGTATCACCCCAACCACCATTTAGATTTGGATCTTTTGACGGGTAACCTTGGCCGAATAAACTTTTAGGACGACCACTTTGTAATGTTGCATTCCAACCTACAGTCAAGTTTTCAACTGGCTCCCAACTACCAAAGAATTTAAATGTATGACGACGATCATTAGGTTGATAACCCTGAGAGCCATCCATTACAGCTGGGAAGTCGAAGTCTTGTGTAATACCCGCATCAGCTTGGCCAATATCGGATTTAACAGCACCTTCAAAGTTACCAACACTTCGTGCCCATGTATAACCAAACTGGTAACGAATCGTATCAGCCTGATAATTTAAGTTAAACTCTACGGCGGTATATTCATTATTAGCCTTAGGTAAACCAATAGTGTCAGCAGAGTAAGTCGTTAGTGAACCTTCATCTGGAACACCGTCGTTATCAAAGCTTGAATCACCCCAATCAGTACCATTCCAATAGTAACCATCACTATACCAGCTAGAAGATGAACCAGGATTAATCATCACACAATATGGGTAAGCATAACGACCACAGTAATCATCTAATGCAGTAGCAACTTCACGATAAACACCTTTAATACCAACAGTGTACTCATCATTTAGTGCTTGCTGTACACCTAAAATATATTCATCTTTTGAAAATGGTTCGGCTTCTTGCGCTTGGAAAATATCTTTTTCTGGGATAACCGGAACACCACTTACTTGTTGTGAGTTTGCTAAACCGCCTGAGCCAAGAGTATCTGCCAAAGGAGCCAAACCTGTAGGTGCTCCTGTCGTTGCATCAACACCCGTATACGTGTAAGCAGTAGTAATATCACTTACCCCAGAAGCTGCACGGAAAATAGTGTTATTTGCAACAGGTAAGTAATAACGTCCATAAGTACCATATACTTTAGTGTCGCCAGTGCTCGTTGGATCCCACGTGAAACCTAAACGAGGAGCAACATCCGTTTTGAAGCTTGTAAGTAGCTTATCTGTTGTGCCCCAACTATCAAACTCATCTATACGTAAGCCAACAGTTACCGCAAAATCATCTGTTACTTGCCAATTATCTTCTATGTAATAAGCCGTAAGCTCTGACTTAAAGCTACCGCCACCATCAAATACTCGATCTTCAACGTATTGCAATACATTACCAGTATTGTTTGTTAATGCGCCATTATCAGCTTGAAAACTGCCGTTAGCCGCTAGTGTACGGTAATCATAACTGTGGCCACCGATAGGACGACTCACACGCTCAGATTCACGCTCTTGATAATCGATACCAAAGCTAATCTGATGGTCTTGCCAAACATACTCAATATCAAGGCGGTACTGAGTATTTTCATCATTATTTGCACCAAAGCTACCACCAGCACCACAACCAGTGATTGGATTAGAAGTACCACGAGAATCTGTAATACTTGGGCAAATTAAGTTTTCTGATTGCGTTTCATACTCAGTCTCAATTGTACCAGCCATTGCTGTGACAACTAAATCTTCAGTTAGTACACCTGTGTAACTCAAGCTTTGCGCTTCGCCACCACGCTTAAGTAATGCACCATCTTTGCGGTCGCCTATAACACCGTTGTTGTAATCATAAACAGAACGCTCAATATCACGACGATTTGAATAAGCAAAATAGCTTAAGCGATGGTTTTCATTAATATCCCAATCGAGTTTACCACCCCAGAATAAATTATCTCCGCCAGATGCAGATTCTTCTCGGTACTGATCGTTCGGTGAAAATTCATCTCCACCCCAAGTATAAGACGACTCAGTATCACGCGGGTTTATTAAACCATAGAAAAAAAGTGTGTCTTCAATAAGTGGGCCACCAACAGCAAGTGTAACGTCAGTCTTGTTATCAGAGTCATAGCTTTCATCTCTGAAAATTTGACCTGCTCCATTATTGCCACGAGAAATGCTGCCCTCTTCTTGCAAAGAATCAGGTTGGTACTGAACTACAGCAGAAAATTCCCACTCGTTAGTACCGCCTTTTGTAGTTGTATTAATAGTACCACCAGTAGCTCGGCCAAACTTGGCTGAATAACCACCGGTTTTAACTTGAAATTGGTCATAGAATTCAAACGGGACTTCGCCACACCCTAAGCCTTGGCGAGTATTAGTAACTTCTAACCCATTAATATAACATGCATTTTCAGCAACAGAAGAACCACCAAATGACGCTGTATTTCCAAATGCGCTATCGCCTTTTACAGCCCCAGGTGCTAATAATGCAACTGATGTTAAATCACGATTAATTGGCATTCTGTCAATTTCAGCATCTGTAATAACTAGGCCCGAATCAGCTGTTGAAAGATCTATTGATGAAATACGAGCACCAACAACTTGAATTACCTCTGGGCCAGAAGAATCGAAACTGTTTAGGTCAAAGTTAGCTTTTGAATTGGCACCTAAAGAGACTCTAACGCGGTCTTCAGCAACTACAGCATCGCCTTTTAATATTTGTATCTCGTAACTACCTGTAGGCAGAGAGGCAAAGCGAAAGGTACCTTCACTAGAAATACTTAGAGTTCGCTCTAAACCAGTTGCAGGGTTTTTAACTTTTACAGTGTAAGAACTATTATCATTAATATTATTTACAGTTCCTATTACATCAGATGCAACAGCAGGTAATGCTAGGCCTAAGGATGCTGATACGGCAATTGCCGTTATACTTTTCCTAAATATTGATTTCATTATTTATCCCTGTTTGAAATTATAATTATATGCCTTAAAGGCATATTTATAATATGCTTATGAAACAAAAATGCAAACAAAAAAACCAACAAAGTTAACAAAAAACAAACAAATACCCATTCCTTTAAACTAACAACAGGTGAACAATATTTATACTATAAAAATAAATAAAAACATTTCACTAGTCCTTTATTAAAGAAATCCATAAAAAAAAGCCCTTTCGGGCTTTTTTATTTTTATTACCTAGCGAATACACTGGGGTCTTGGTTTAAACTCACTGGCCCTAAGTGGTAATTGAATCACTTTGCCACACCCTGGTGGTGCTTGCTTCCCCGTTTGCTCGTTTACAAATGCCCACCGAATTGAAGGTGGACGAGTATCGGCAATGGCTTGGGGGTTTAGCGGTTTTAAATAACGAATATAGGTTTCAAGCGCCCCGACACTACCAGTCAAACCAGTGCTTTTATTATCGTCACGACCTAGCCAAGCAACAGTCACTGTATTTTGATCAAACCCGGCAAACCAGCTATCGCGTAATTCGTTACTGGTACCTGTTTTACCTGCTAACTGAATCGACGGAAAATGTAAATTTAAGCGCTTAGCGGTGCCATCTTTAGTTACTCGCTTCATAGCGTACTTGGTCATGTACATGGCATCTTTATCAAAGCGTTGTTCGTTACTCACTTTATGCTTATAAAGTACTTTACCAACAGAGTCAGTTAATGCCGAGATAGACGTCAGCTCTCTGTATTCGCCATCAGCAGCAATAGTGGTATAAAGCTGGGCCACTTCAAAACTCGACATTTCAATAGCCCCTAATAGCAGCGACGGGTATTCATTAATATGGCCTTTAGCACCTAGTCCTCTGAGTGTATTAGCAACTTTATCAACCCCAACATCAAGCCCTAAGTTAACTGCCGGAATATTAATGCTGTGGCTGAATGCTTTATAAAGAGGCACGGCGCCTCGGTATTGATGATCAAAGTTTTCTGGCTGCCATACTTTTCCCTCTTCGTTGGTGACTTGCACGGGTGAATCATCAAGCAATGTCGCTAAATTATAATGAGGAAGCTGCAGTGCACTTAAATACACTGCCGGTTTAACTAATGAGCCAATATTGCGCTTGGTATCAAGCACCCGGTTAAACCCTGAATAGCGCACATCACGTCCAGACACTAACGCTGATACACCAGCTTTTTCAACATTAACGGAGATCATTGCCGCTTCTAATTCTTTGGTATTTGGACGCCTTTCCAAATAAGGTAAACTGGCCTTAATCGATTCTTCCATTGCGGTTTGTTTTTGCAAGTCAAAGTAGGTAAATACGCGCACTCCTGCATCTAATACTTCTTGATCAGGTAGCAGCTGTTTCAACTCGCGATTAACCAACTCTAAGTAACCTGGGTAAGACTTTTGTAAGCTGGCTTTCATTGGCGCAATATCAATTGCGCGCTTTAATGAGGCTCGATACTCTTTAGTGGAAATAAGTTTGTTATCGACCATTAAACGCAGCACTAAGTCACGACGCTCCATAGCACGTTCTTTATAACGTCTAGGGTTATAATAAGAAGGGCCTTTAACCATGGCCACCAGCAGAGCAATTTGGTCGTACTCAAGTTCATCAACGGGTTTTGCAAAGTAAAACTCAGCAGCCAGCCCCATCCCATGTACTCCTTGGTTATAAGACTGACCTAGGTAGACTTCGTTTAAATAGGCTTCAAGAATCTGATCTTTTGAATAACGATAATCAAGAATAAGCGCAATAAAAGCTTCATTGATTTTACGTACTAATGAACGTTCACGGGTAAGATAAATATTTTTAGCTAGCTGTTGCGTCAGTGTGCTGCCCCCTTGCACGGTTCTTCCTGCGCGAATATTGGTATATAAAGCCCGTAAAATAGAAAATACCGATACCCCATGGTGATCATAAAAATCGCGGTCTTCGACCACTAACAAAGCATTTTTAAGCATGTCAGGAAATTTATCTAATGGCACAAATTCGCGGTCTTGTTTTGAGTCATTACCTATACGGGCTATTTGTACAGGCTCTAATCTGGCAGTGTTTAAGCGACGACCGAATTTATCTTTAATACTGGCAACCTTTTCTCCAGAGAAACGTAGTTCAATTACGTGAGCATTTTCTAAACCATCATAAAATTCAAAATCACGACGAAAAATCTTAATACTATTAGCTGTTTTAATATATTGCCCTGTGCGGCTTAAGCGATTAACTGCCGTGTAATTTAAACGTTTAAGCTCCCATAAAACTTCTTGCTCAGATAAAAACTGCCCTGGAAAAAACGTCATTGAACGAGCATACACTTGGGCTGGAAGTTGCCATTTATTGCCTTCAAATTGGCGGGTGATTTTTGCATCAAGATAAATAAAGTAAAGTGCTACAGCGATGAAAGTCGCCAGACTCAGTTTCCAAAAAATAGAAAACAACGTTTTTAAAAATGGCCGTTTAGCCGAACTTGCGGTTTTTTTTGCAGCACTTTTTCGCGCTGATGTTTTAGATGACTTAGTAGCGCGCTTAGTCGAGGGTTTACTGGTCGGTGTTTTCTTTTTTTCAGCCATTTAAGTGTAATACATTCCAAAGGTTGATTTAACGCGAGGAGCTTATCACATTACTCTAACACCTGAAAAATTAACCCTTCCTGAAATCAAAAAAGCCCTAACTGAGTAGGGCTTTGATTGAACACACAATACTTTTACTTTTAATTACTTCTTACTGAAACAAATTCTGGGTAAGCATCAATACCACAATCATGTTGATCCATACCGTTTAGCTCTTCCTCTTCGGTAACACGAATACCCATAGTTTGTTTTAAGACTGCCCAAACAATGAATGATGCGATAAACACAAAGCCAATGATACATAGTAAACCAATTAACTGTGCCACAAGGTTAGCCTCGGCATTAGTAACCGGCACTAATACCACACCTAATATGCCACATACACCATGCACAGAGATGGCACCTACAGGGTCGTCAATTTTCACTTTATCAAGTGCCACAATGCTTAGTACAACCAAAGACCCACCTAGTAGGCCATATAAACACGCCATTAATGGTGATGGTGATAATGGATCTGCAGTAATAACCACTAAGCCTGCAAGTGCGCCATTAAGTACCATGGTTAAATCTGCCTTACCCCATAATAATTTACATAAGAACAAGGCTGAAATTGCACCCATAGCTGCAGCAGCATTGGTGTTAAGTAGTATTTGACCTACTGCAGTTGCATTTTCTTTATCTGAAATTAATAACTGTGATCCACCGTTAAAGCCAAACCAACCCATCCATAAAATAAATGTACCCAATGTAGCAAGTGGCAAGTTTGAACCTGGAATTGGGTAAATTTCACCATTTTTACCATATTTACCTTTACGTGCACCCAGTAGAATTACACCCGCAAGCGCTGCAGCTGCACCGGTTGCATGGACAATGGCAGAACCTGCAAAATCAACAAAGCCTAATTCAGATAGGAAGCCGCCACCCCATGTCCAGTAACCTTCAATTGGGTAAATTAATCCTGTAAGTACTACTGTAAACACTAAGAAAGCCCATAACTTCATACGCTCCGCTACGGCGCCAGATACAATAGACATAGCCGTTGCAACAAATACTACTTGGAAGAAAAAATCAGACTCTAGTGAATGATCGGCGTCTGCCGCTTGACTACCTATTAGGCCACCAAATGAAGGAATTATTCCGCCTTCAACGTTGTCTACATACATAATGTTGTAACCGACCAACAAAAACATAGTACAAGCGATAGAATAAAGTGCGATATTTTTAGTTAGGATTTCTGTGGTATTTTTTGAGCGCACTAAACCTGCTTCTAACATTGCAAAACCAGCTGCCATCCACATAACTAAGATGCCAGAGATTAAAAAGTAAAACGTATCGAGCGAAAACTTCAGCTCTATAATTGTATTTTCCATGTTGCCCCCTTAAATTGCATCATCATCAAGTTCGCCAGTACGAATACGGACAATTTGATCTAAGTCGTAAACAAAAATTTTGCCGTCACCAATTTTGCCCGTTCCAGCAACTTTGGTAATAGTCTCTACAACGCGTTGGCAATTTTCACTACGAGTGGCAATTTCAAGTTTAATTTTAGGTATAAAGTCAACTTGGTACTCTGCACCACGGTATAACTCTGTATGACCTCTTTGACGTCCAAACCCCTTAACGTCAACCACGGTCATTCCTTCGATGCCTAAATCAGCGAGTGCTTCACGCACATCATCTAGTTTGAATGGCTTTATTATTGCACTGATCATTTTCACAAAGGCCCCCTTAGGACACTAGCTTGTTATTGTATTTGCTCTATACAATCCAACCTTTGTGCCACCTTTAAATTACAAATAAAAACAGAGGGTTATTAAATTAAATAATATAAAAAACAAAAAAGCGCACCATTTAGGTGCGCTTTTTTTAAGCAAAATACAGAATTGGTGCGAGTCGATAAATACGCAAATAATCGTCTTTAACTAACCGTTACACTCCCAAATACACATTGATAATGTATTTAAGATTAAAGTTACTCTGTCGCATCGAAAGACAAAGCCGTTTTTTGAGCATCACTTAGCCATATTGACTCCATAGTTTGTACCACTCGAAAGTGAAACTCTTCATGGGTGAAGGGTTTAGTCAAAAAGTCATTCGCACCTGATTTAATAAATCGTGCAGCAACGCCATAACTATATACATCAGCTAAACCAATAATGGCCAATTGCTCACGGCTTTTAATATTACGAATTGCTCTAATTAATTCAAAACCATTCATACCTGATAAGTTATGGTCAGTGATCACTAAGTTGATTACCTGATCATGCTCAAGTATATGAAGAGCTTGCGCACTATTATCAACAGTAATAACGTCAAACAATTGTTTTTCGAGCATTTGCTTAACCAAGCTACTGCTCAATAAGGAATTATCTACAACCAGCGCTTTGCGCCCCTGGTTACGCAATAACTGTGCTACAAATTTTATGGCGTAAAGATAAGAGTCGCGATTATCTTTAATGACGTAATCGATAATACCTAATTCCAGCATTTTTAAACGTGTATGCTCATCTGTTTGCGTTGTCATCACCAACGTAGGGATACCTTGCGACAGTGTAAAGCGAGTTATATCAGTATCGATTTGCCCACCAACAGATAAATCAACTAACGCGAGCGAATAACTAGTTTGATTTAGTAACTTTTTACATTGAGTAAGTGACTGAGCGAAATCAACCCGCACATCAAGGTAATGAGCAGCAATATGTTTGAGTACCTGTTTTACCCTTATATTATCTTCAACAATTAAAACCCGTTGCATAAACTCCCTTTCATTTACGTTCACCCTTATATGGTAATAAACCTAAAAATAAATCACTCTCAAGCATCCATTTAAAAAAAATTAAAGCGACCAATAACTTAAAAAACTTAATTAATAATTAAATTTTTTAATCGCCTTAAACTTACAGTATGGCATACACATCAAGTATATTTCGCCTGTTTGCTATGTTGAGATTAATCTTAATTACATAAACTCAACGATTATTATCGGCAGCTAGTCTCAATACTTTTGTTTTTTACTCAAATATCGCTATAACTGCAGTACATAAAATAAAAAGGGTTAGTTATGAAATTTAGTCGAAGTCTATTTTTACCCATTACCGCAATTGCACTTACATTTACAAGTGCAACGTTTGCCGATAATCAACGCCGTATTGATATCGACAGTAAAGTAGTTACTCAGCACAAAGCAAAAATAAATAACGAACGATTTTCTTATACGGTAGCAACAGGCACACAACCGGTATGGGATAACAAGGGAGATGCCATAGCAACCCTTCAATACACTTACTACACCCGCGATAAAGTAGATGACAGAACAAAGCGTCCATTACTTATTTCATTTAATGGTGGCCCAGGCTCAGCATCGGTTTGGATGCATTTAGCTTACACCGGCCCTCGTGTTTTAAAAATTGACGACGAAGGCTACCCAATTCAACCTTATGGTGTAAAAGATAACCCTTATTCGGTTTTAGATGTAGCGGATATCGTTTATGTAAATCCTGTAAATACAGGTTATTCACGTGTTGTTGAAGATAAAGACGGTAACCTTTTACCCAAAGATAAACAAAAAGAGCTATTTTTTGGCGTTAATGCCGATATAAAGTACCTCGCAGAATGGCTTAATACTTTTGTATCTCGAAATGAACGTTGGCGCTCTCCAAAGTTTTTAATTGGTGAAAGCTATGGTACTACTCGTGTATCGGGTTTAGCACATGAGCTGCAAAATAGTCAGTGGATGTACATTAACGGTGTTGTACTCGTTTCTCCTACCGATATCGGTATTAAACGCGACGGACCAGTAAAAGCAGCTAACCGCCTACCTTACTTTGCAGCTACTGCATGGTACCACAAAGCATTAAACGCCGATTTACAAGCAAAAGATTTAGACGAGCTATTACCAGAAGTTGAACAGTTTACTGTTAATGAGCTTATTCCTGCGCTTGCAAAAGGCGGCTTTATTGCGCCTGACGAAAAACGTCGTATTATTAAAAAAATGGCTGAATATGCGGGTTTATCTGAAACATTTGTTAGTCAAAACAATTTAGATATTCCAACACAGTTTTTTTGGAAAGAGTTGTTGCGTGAACGCGGACAAATGGTTGGTCGACTGGATTCGCGCTATTTAGGCATAGATAAACGCGATGCCGGTGAGTCTCCAGATTACTGGGCAGAGCTTACATCATGGCTGCATTCTTTCACTCCTGCAATTAACTATTATCTTCGTGAAGAGCTTAATTACAAAACCGATATCAAATATAACTTATTTGGTAACGTTCACCCATGGGACAGAAGCGGAAATAATACCGGTGAAAATTTACGCTTAGCCATGGCTCAAAACCCTTATTTAAATGTAATGGTTCAGGCGGGCTATTTTGACGGTGCAACCAATTACTTTGATGCCAAATATACTATGTGGCAATTAGATCCAAGTGGTAAAATGCAAGATAGGTTAAGCTTTAAAGGCTACCGCAGTGGCCATATGATGTATCTACGCCACGCAGATTTAGAAAGCTCTAATAACGATTTACGCGAGTTTATAAATCAGTCTTTACCCAAAGACGGTGAATCCGCTAAATACTAATTAGCTTTTACCCACTAAAAAGTGACCTCTTAGGTCACTTTTTTGTTTATAACTGCGGCGGTTCGGTATGTGTGCAATTACCGGTGCGAATAACGGTTGGCTTTGCTATGTACTGCTTAGTAGTGAGTATTTCAGCAAGATTTATTAGCGTCTTAAGGGTGCTTTTTAGGGCGATCCGATTATTTAACCACGTGGGTATCTTACCGCCTGGTAACGCATATACCTGATAACTAATGTGCAAATTTTTCGCCTGCTGAGTTAACAGCCACATTGCATCTAAGGTGCTTATTCTTATTACCCCTTTAGTTTTAGGTAAAAAATCTGGGCGCGCGTGAATACTAAGCTGCGTTTGCAACGAACTCACCCTTGTATAGCACGAATAAGTAATCACATCTCTATTGCTAACAGGCCACGGGGAGTCAATATAACTATAAACAAGATTTTCTGAAGGGCTTAAACTTTTGAGTAACGTGACCTTAGTAATATTTTCTATCCAGCTAGGAGCTGTATCGGTATCACTAAGTAAAGCAACTAAATCCTCTGCGGTGACATTGTTAACCACCGTTTCAGCTTTCATTTTCACGGTATCATCAGTTAAACGCTGAAAATAAACACTTACCCCTTGTTTACTTTCGTAAAGTTGCCAAGATGGCTGTGAACACACATTGGTAGCAAAACACAAAAGTGAAAAAATCATGCACTTTTGCAGCAAAATCCGGCTACAAAAGTGCTTAGCCATTAAAGCCAATAGGGTTCTGTATCAAATGAGGCGTGTCGACTTTGCTCCATGGCACTAACTAAAAAGTCAGATTTTTGTTCTAACCATAGTTGTATTTTTGCCAGTTGAGCATCTTCTTGCCCGCCACACAGCTGTTTTAAATAATCAAGCGTGCTTAACTCATACATCCCATGAGAAATATCCAGCCAAGGGAGCCTAAATTCTAATCGCTCATCTTTATTAAACAGTGCGCCTAAACAATTACCACTGAGTAAGCTATTTTCTAATTGAGTGCGAAAGTTTAAGTAATCATTGCCTGCTAAGCTTTGCTCTTTAGGGAGTAAACGGTGTAAGTTTTTCCAATCTTTATCAAATAAGCGATGAGCAATATCTAAAATAGGTTGCTCTGCATTTTGAAGCTCTGCTTGGCTCCAATCTTTACGCCACTGCTTATTTATCAGCCACGTTGTTAAGCTCAGCAATAAACGGTTGTAGCGGGCACTATGAAAAAGCGAAAAAATATCGTCAATGCTCGGCTGTAACTCTTTTAAATCGTTTATAACTTGCGTTAACGCAGGAGCACTATTTATTTTTTTATAAAAAGCATGGCGCTTAGAGGTATAAGTTTTTAACTGAATCGCATTTTCAACCCATGCTAATTCACTTAATAACCACTTTAGCTCTGTTCTGAGGTGATCGGTACTTTCTTTACTAACAATATCGTCAAACAACCAAAAATTGTGTCTAATTAAACTAATGCCATCGGTTACCCGCTTTAATGTTTTTAAGCTCGGCTTATCGAAGTAGCATTGCTCGTGTTTTTGCACAAAGCGAATTCCAAACCCCATAGCTTCAATAAGAGCTTGCTCTTGAGTGACTTGCTTATTAAGTTTAACAAAGCCGATTGATTTACTTGGTTGTAGCGGTGTTTCATCCGCAAGGCGATAGCCTCTTGCTGCTTTTGAATAGAGCCCTAAACGAATGCTGTTTTGGCTCACTAATATATCTGCAAAAGCAAATAGCTCCTCACGACTACCTTCAACCAGCTCGATTTCAAGCTCGCTGATGATTTCTACCTTACCTGACGCAGCAATTTCACCTTTATCTAATACCACTTCAATTTTGGCACCATTTGGGGTTTCTATTAACCACTTACGGCGAATAAAATTAGTACTAAAAATAGGGTATAGATTTTGTGATATGGCATCAATTTGCATACCGTGAGGCCAAATTGATGAATCAAACGCCATTAGATTTGGTCGGTTTGTTTCTATTGGAAGATTGTATTCTGGGCGCTGATGTAAGCCCCCGACCACTTCTCCTGCTAGCTTAATTGTTTGCTCACAGCGCTCGTCTGTACAACGCGTTCTAAAGCCAATATCGAGTGCTCTTAACTCTCTGCTTGGTGTATCATAATAAGCATTTTGCAAACTTTTAGAAGGTTTGTTTGTGACTGTTTTTGCAAATTGAGTAATTAGTGAGGGGATCAGTGGAATGACGTCATCTGATACCAAAAATTTCAGTTCTATCTCAGTATCCATTAGGCTTGCGGATTACCCTTAAAATTAATAAGTGCTCAAAATAAACAAAGCAGCCCTATATTGCAAATTTTTTAGTCATAAACACGCAAGCAAAATGCTCTGGTTACAATATCTGTCTTGCTATTAAACTATTAAATCCATACTATCTATATACTTATGCGAAATAAAAATCACGTTCACAACGGACACTGCTAGATTAACAAGGTAGATAAATGCTAAAACACTGTTTACTATGGCTGCTTTTAACAGCCGCCCCGTTTATGAGCCAAGCAGAGGAAGCTCAATCAACGTCGCCGACTAATGCTAAAACAGCTTATATAATCGATAATTTGTATACTTTCATGCGCTCAGGTGCCAGTAAAGACTATCGCTTACTTGGTTCAATAGATGCAGGTACACAACTCACTTTATTATCTGATGAACAAAATGGCTTTATAAAAGTTAAAGATGATAAAGATCGTGAAGGCTGGGTAGAAGCTAAATTCATTAGTGAATCAGCGGGTTTAAAACAACAATACCAAGCCCTCAATAATGAAATAAGCACTATGCAAAATAGACTTCGCCAAGCGCAAGTTGAGTTACCTGAGCTGCAAGAGCAAAACACACAGTTAACCGAACAAAACGCGCAACTATTAGCACAAATTAGTCAGTTACAAGGTGAACTTTCTCAAGAACAACAACTAAAACAAGCAACCAGTGCTAAAGAAAAACGCCAGTTACTTACTTACGGTGGAGCCATTGCATTTTTAGGTTTGTTCTTAGGGATTATCTTAACTATCGTGTTATCACGAAGAAAACGCTATGAAGGTTGGGCATAAGCTTAACTTAATATAGCAGGCATAAAAAAAGCATCATATGATGCTTTTTTTATGCCTGCTATATTTTATCTTTAAAAAAATACCTGCGTTATATATCTAAACGAAGCCCAGGGTCTTGTTTGATTTTTTCTATTACCATGTAAGTGTGGTGTGTGCCCACTCCCGGAATATCAACCAAATCACCTAATACTTCTCTGTATTCGTCCATGTTGGAAACGCGAATTTTTAATAAATAGTCATAACCACCCGCTACCATATCACACTCAACAACCTGCTTAATTTTAAGAATGTGTTCACGAAATACTTTAAATACGGCTGTATTTGAGGTAACTAATGATACCTGCACATGGGCCACTAAGCTTTGATTAAGTTTTTCCTCACTTAATTTAGCGAAATACCCTTCAATATAGCCCTCTTGCTCTAAACGTTTAACCCTATCTAAACAGGGACTGGGGCTTAAATTCACCTGCTTTGCGAGGTTAACATTTGAAATTCTACCATTGCGCTGCAAAACGTCTAAAATTGATATATCGATACGATCAAGCAGGCGTAATCTATTCGGATTAGTCATATCAGTATTTTATATGGATAAGTTAATAATATGCCCTGTAAATTATCGTAAAACGGCGAAATTAACCAGCATATTCTGTTGGATTTTAATTAGAATGCACGCTTTACACCAACAACATTTAGCGGTAATTAACAATTATCCTAAGTCTTAACACTCCTGAGGGTTGCTTATGTTATTCAATGGCGATTTAACAACGACTTGTCCGATCAGACAGAAGATCCGTGACTTTTACCGTATTGATGAAAATGCGGTTATTGATCACATTTTACCACTTGCAGAAGTCGGTGTTAAAGCACGAAGCCGTGCATGGGAAAGAGCTCGCCAAATAGTTTTAAACATTCGTAAAGACCAAGATGGTCAAAGCGGTGTTGATGCGCTATTAAATGAATTTTCACTATCGAGTGAAGAAGGTGTGGTATTAATGTGTTTAGCCGAAGCATTGCTTCGTGTTCCTGATAAAGCAACTCAAGAAACATTAATACGTGATAAATTAGCAAATGGCGATTGGAGCTCTCACTTAGGTAGTAGTGATTCTTTATTCGTTAATGCCTCGTCTTGGGGATTACTAGTAACCGGTAAAATGGTTAACTATAACGACAAAACGAAAGAGCAGCAGTTTGGCATACTTAAAAAAACAATTGGTCGTTTAGGCGAGCCAGTTATTCGTAAGTCTGTGAACTTTGCGATGAAGATAATGGGTAAGCAATTCGTAATGGGTCGTACCATTAACGAAGCAATTGAGCGCGCGGCTGAAAAAGAGCAAAAAGGCTATGTATATTCATACGATATGCTAGGTGAAGGCGCTCGCACAATGAAAGACGCTAAGCGTTATTTCGACAGCTACATGAATGCGATTCATGCTATCGGTAAAGCGGCGAATGGTCGTGGCCCGATTAAAAGCCCAGGTATTTCTGTAAAGTTATCGGCTATTCATCCGCGTTATGAATTTACTCATAAAGAGCGCGTGATGGAAGAAATCGTTCCAAAACTAAAAGAACTTGCTCTTGCCGCTAAAAAATACGACATCGGTTTTACTGTTGATGCTGAAGAAGCAGACCGTTTGGATATTTCTCTCGATGTTATTGAAGCGGTATTTAGCGATGACGACCTTGGCGATTGGCAAGGTTTTGGTTTAGCGGTTCAGGCGTATCAAAAACGCGCTATTTTTGTTATTGAATGGCTAACAGACCTAGCAACCCGTGTGGGTCGTAAAATGATGGTGCGTTTAGTAAAAGGCGCATACTGGGATACCGAAATCAAAACCACGCAACAAGATGGTTTAGACTTCTTCCCGGTATTTACCCGTAAAGCAACCACAGATGTGTCATACAAAGCATGTGCGATTAAAATGCTTGAAGCACGAGATGTGCTTTACCCGCAATTTGCAACACACAACGCCTATACTGCAGCGACTATTTTAGAAGTAGCGAAAGGTGATAACCAAGGTTTTGAATTCCAACGTCTGCACGGTATGGGTGAATCTTTATTTGACCAAATCGTTAATGAAGAAAAAATCCAGTGTCGTGTATACGCACCAGTAGGCCAGCACGAAGACCTACTTGCTTACCTTGTTCGTCGTTTACTAGAAAATGGTGCTAACTCATCTTTTGTAAATGCCATTGTAGATACCACTCAACCGGTTGAAGCATTATTACCAGATCCTGTTGAAACACTGCAAGGATTACGTAATAAGTACAACACGCAAATAAAAATGCCAATTGATTTATACGGTGAAGAACGTGCCAACTCAAAGGGTATGGATTTAACTGATATTAACGTGATAACCCCGTTTAAAGAAAATTTAGACACTTGGTTTGAAGAGCACTTAATTGAAGAAAGCCAAGTACCAGAGGGCGCGCTGGCAGTTAAAAACCCAGCAAACCATAAAGAAATTATTGGCCATGTGAAATTACAAAATAGCGATGAAATGAAAGTGTTGCTAGCCAACGCTGAAACCGCTTTTGAATCATGGTCACAAACGCCAGTAAAAGAGCGCGCTAATTTATTGCGTCGCGTTGCTGATATTTTAGAGCGTCATCATGATGAACTTGTTGCTATCTGTATCAAAGAAGCAGGTAAAGTGGCACAAGATGGTATTGATGAAGTACGCGAAGCGGTTGATTTTTGTCGTTACTACGCTGCCCGTGCTGAAGAGCTTGCTCAAGATGAGCGCTTTGAAGCTCGTGGTGTGATTTTATGTATTAGCCCATGGAACTTCCCACTCGCTATTTTCTTAGGTCAAGTTGCAGCTGCTATCGTTACGGGTAACACTGTAATTGCAAAACCTGCAGAACAGACGAGCTTAATTGCCCTACGCGCTATTGAATTAATGCTTTCTGTTGGTTTACCTGAGCACGTTGTACAGCCTGTGATTGCTCGCGGTAGCGAAGTAGGTAAAACCATTGTGCCAGATGAGCGCATTCAAGCTGTTATGTTTACAGGTTCAACTGAAACGGGCACGCTTATTTCGCAAACATTAGCTGCACGTAACGATATTCAAGTACCTTTAATTGCAGAAACTGGCGGTCAAAACTGTATGATTGTTGACTCAACAGCGCTTCCTGAGCAAGTTGTTGATGATGTTATCAGTTCTGGTTTCCAAAGTGCCGGTCAACGTTGTTCGGCATTACGCGTGCTCTTTATTCAAGAAGATGTTGCTGATGGCATTATCGATATGATCAAAGGCGCACTTGCTGAGTTACATATTGGCGACCCATCATTACTCTCTACAGACGTAGGCCCTGTAATTGATGAAAAAGCGCTGAAAACACTTAATGCTCATGTTGAATACCTAAAAGGTAATGCAACACTTCACTACGAGTGTAAAATTCCTGATAACAGCGAAAATGGCGCATTTTTCTTTGCACCACGTTTATACGAAATCAAAGACTTATCGGTATTAAAGCGTGAAGTATTTGGCCCGTGTGTACATGTGATCCGCTTTAAAGCGAGTGAGCTTGATAGTGTTGTCGACCAAATTAACAACACCGGTTACGGCTTAACAATGGGTATTCATTCTCGTATTGAAGAGCGCTGTGAACACCTAGCTAAAATGTCGCGCGCAGGTAATGTTTACGTAAACCGTAATATGATTGGTGCGATTGTTGGCGTGCAACCATTTGGTGGCCGTGGACTATCGGGTACTGGCCCTAAAGCCGGTGGACCAAACTACCTACAACGCTTAATTAAAGAAAAAGCATCACCAGATAACGTACAAATGACTAACCTAACGCCAGACGAGCTTGATTTACACCACTACAGTGGCGCAAATGAGCAAGTAGAAAAGCTAATGGTTAACTCTATGCGCGATGAAAAAATTTGGCGTGCAACACCACTGAATGATCGTGTTTCTGCGGTGCGTCAGTTATTAGCGAAAGTAGCAACCGTTGAAATTATTGATGATCTTGCAGACGATTTAGCGTTAACGCTTGCCGATGCACGTGCTCAGTTAAACCGCTTAGAAAAGCACATGCGCAAATATACAACCTTACCGGGGCCAACGGGTGAGTCAAACACTCTTCACCTTGAAGCACGCGGCTGTGTAGTATGTTACGCAGATAAGAGCACCTCATTTAACTTTTGGGCACTATCGATTATTACCGCGCTTGCTGCTGGTAACACGGTAATAACGGTAGCATCTGAAATATTTTATGATGAAGCGGTTGCTTTTAGAGATAAGTTTATTGCGACTGGCGTTGCTGAAGGTGTTTTCCAAGTAGCTAAACCAAATCAATTACAAGCGATATTGGCGCATCCTCACCTAGCCGGTGCGGTAGTTGCTGCACGTTCTTCTCGCTTAGGCTACTTCAGCCAACAGCTTGCACAACGTAAAGGCGCAATACTACCAGTGATCAGCTCTGAGTATTACGACACGCTAATTAAGCGCTTAATTACTGAAAAAACAATCAGTATAGACACGACGGCATCAGGCGGTAACACCTCATTGATGACCCTTGTTGAAGATGATGAATAGCAATTAATGCATTAATCTAAATAAAGGCATCTATTTGATGCCTTTTTTATTCCTATCTACGCATTTATTTGTTAATTTAAAAAATAATAACTGTTAATTAGAGTTCACTTTGAAAATCATTCCTACTTCACAGCTAAAGCCTGGTATGTTTGTACAAAAAGTTGTTAAACAAACTGGTAGCATTAGAATAAAAAACCAAGGCTGGGTTAAAACTCAAAGTGGAATTGATAAATTAATAAAATCAGGAATTTTAGAGGTTGAAATCGACCCTGATAAAATGCTCGAATCTGAAGCACCTGAAACACAAGCAACCTCACCTACTCAGCACGAAATCAAAAAGCGCGATCCTTGGTTAATTACCCACAGTGCTGAGCAAGAAATGAGTAAAGCTAAAAAGCTTTACGATGAAGCAAAAAACCTGCAAACCAAAGCTTTTGGCGATATAGAGTCTGGGCGTACTGTTGATGTTGCGCCTTTTAAAGAACTGGCTAGTGGGTTTATTGACTCCGTATTTAGAAATCAAGATGCTCTAGCGTGCATTACACAAATGCGCCAAAAAGACGCCTATTTGTTAGAGCACTCGATAAATGTGTCTATTTTAATGAGTATTTTTGCCAAACATCTCGGTATTGAAAAAGCAATTATTGAAGAACTTGCCACTGGCGCTCTTTTACATGATATGGGAAAAATAAAAATCCCTGATGCTATTCTCAACAAACCAGGTCGTTACACGGACGAAGAATTCAAAGTGATGCAAAATCATGCGCTCTTTAGCAAAGAGATACTAGAAGACGCAGGATTAACGGGGATTGCCGTAGATATTGCAGGTATGCATCACGAGCGTTTAGATGGTAAAGGCTATCCCTTTGGCAAACAAGGCAATGAAATAAGCCAGTACGTTCGTATGGCGTCTATTGTTGATGTTTATGATGCATTAACCGCTGAACGGGTTTATAAAGCAGGCATGGAGCCAATTAGAGCATTTAAAATTTTAAAGCAAGGCTGCCCAGATAGCTTTGATGGGGTGCTACTTAATAAGTTTATTCAGTGCATTGGTATTCACCCTGTGGGCACACTGGTAAAACTCTCAAGCCAAAAGGTGGGACTCGTTACTCAAAGCAATCCTGCAACACCATTAAAGCCAGTAGTAAAAACGTTTTTTAATGCAAAACATGGGCGTTACACTGAAGTTCAAGACGTTGACTTATCAAACAAAAGAACGCAAGACACGCTTGAATCAGCAATAAAACCCAAAGAATATAATATAGATTTAGAAGGCTTTTATAGGCACTCTATCTTTAGTTAATTGGCCACTATTGTGGCCAATCTTGCAAGGCTTTTAAGCTAAATTCATAACCATCGAAATCAAGTACGCTCTGATCTGGCGCTATTTCTAACACCTTCAACGCACCAATAGACTCCCCTTCATATAGCTCTCTGCCATTGAGCTTTATCCAGCGTTTATCCGCAGCTGAAGAATAAATGTGCGCCTGATACTTAATACTTGGTAACATACTTTGTAAGCCATCAGGAAGTAGCTCAACAGGCTGTACTCGTGATGAAAGGCGAGAGCCTTGAGTTACTTCATAGTCGGCTGTTGTTTCTGTGCTATTAACGGCTTGCGCAAACGCATTTTTCAGTGTGTCGGGAACCGTATCAAGTTCATCATTTGACTCTGGCTGCGCAGGCACATTTTGATTCAGTGGTTTACCTAACACCTTATATTTACTCAACTCATCTGCAGTAAGTGTTCTTTTCGCTGATTGAGTTGGGACACTTTGCGGTTGGCTGCTCGGTGATTGAAAACTAGATGAAGCGTTATTCTGCGTCGAGAAATTTTGCGTTTGCCCTTGAGACGCTTGATTAACGCTCATAGGTAAATATTGTCCTTGTGGCGTCAGCAACATTTGCTGTACACCCGTTGGGGTTTGTACATAAACCAACTGCCCTGCCAGCGGCACAGAATTGTTAGGCGCAGCTGTTACAATGGGCGCTTGAGGAGTTGTTCCTGTTTGAGCAACCGTTCTTTGTACTTCCTCTGCATTTGTTGTTGATTTTTCTACAACCCCTGACTCTTTTTGACTAAGGTCATTTTGAACAGGCTCATTTTTAACGGTTACATTTTCTTGTTGCGCCCACTTGCCGACAAAGAAGCCACTGGCCAATATACCCGTTGCCAATAAACTTCCTGCGAGTAAAAAACTAATTCGACGATAGGTCATCAACTGGCGTTGTTGTTTTAATTGTTGCGCTTGCAAGTCATATTGCTCAGCGCTCATGGTATCGTGCTTTGACTGCTTTAACGCATCTAATAAATAAGACATGAATCACCTAACTAAAAAATAAAAGACAGGCCAATTCCTGCACCAAAAAGCATTAACGCAGCAGCGCTATAAGGCCAAATCGAACCTGTTTTACTCACCTTATTATTTGTAACAATAAAGTCGATAGGTAAAGATTCACTCGCCGCTTGTTTAACAATATCACTGCCAACAATTTCTTGTTGTTTCGAAAATGCCCCTACTAATGCGCGTTCACACACCAGATTCATTAATCGTGGCACACCGCCTGTGAGCTGATGCACCATTTGCATTGCTTCCATTGAAAATATTTTCTTGTCACAACCTGCAATATGCAGCCGATGTTGAATATAAGCAATGGTTTGCCCTGGTGTTAGTGCTAACAAGTGATATCTGGCAGTAATACGCTGTGCCAGCTGCCTTAACTCATTTCGCTTTAGAAGTACCTGTAACTCAGGCTGCCCTACTAATACTATTTGTAATAACTTTTTATGATCCGTTTCAATATTGGTTAATAAGCGAAGTTGTTCTAGCACATCAGGGGCAAGCAATTGTGCTTCATCAATAATCAAAATAGTATGCCCCCCCGCTTTATTATTAAACTCAAGGTGCTTTTTAATCACATCCGTTAAACTTTTCAGGGTTGCATTTTTGGCGTCGTAAGTTATTTGTAATTCATCGCAAATACTGGCTAACAGTTCAAGTTCTGATAACGCAGGATTATGGATCATGGCTACTTGGGTATTTTCAGGCAGTCGCTCTAACATACTACGCGTTATGGTGGTTTTACCCGTACCCACTTCACCTGTTAACAGCACAAAACCACCGTCTTCACCTAACCCATAAGTAAGGTGTGCTAATGCTTCTTTGTGGCGTTCACTTAAAAATAAGTAATGGGGGTTAGGCGAAATTGAGAATGGCTTTTCTTGTAAACCAAAATAGCTTAAATACACCTTTATAGTCCTTGGTCGTTAATTCACGGCCTATAATGGCAAAAAAATAGCCTGGGTGACAACTACAACCAGGCTTTATTATTAAAATAGTGTAAATAAAAAGGCTAAACTAAATAAAAGCGCATTTTTAGATTCGCTAATACATTAATTAACTACTTCTCATAGCGTACTAGGCGTAAATATACATTACTTGTTTTAGCATGTAAGCTATTTAAACCACTGGAAAATTGATAAACCCATGCCGAATTTATATTACTAATACCCGAAGTATTAGACCAATAATTTTGCGACTGCGTTGCTAAAAAAATATCCGCATCAATACTTGGGTCGGTACAACGGTGATCAACGATACTGGCTAACTCTTTAATACTTGGTACTTGCCAATCGCTATAATCTGCGGTGCTGTCATTAACTGCGCCTTTAAGTGAAGCTTGCCAATTTAGTGGCTGAGTATCACCATCGCAGCTAGTTGTTTCGCTATTATAAACTTGGCCATAATTACAGCGTTGCCACATCAGCCCTGTTTTAGTATCTGACACTGTGCCATCAATATTAATCACAAATCGGTCGGTATCATCGCTAGTCGCAACTTCTTCATAACACTGCTGCGCTGCAAGTGACTGGCTCAATCCTAAGGCTAATAACATAGAGACTTTAATTAATTTCATAATAATCACCTTAACGATTTCTAACTAAGCGCACGTAGGCGGTATTATCTTTTGGATAGGCTAAATCGTTGCCATCCATCATATCGATAGTGTAAGCCTGAGATAAACTGGCACCATCAACCGCGGTCTGTGAAGTCCAGTAGCGTAAATGCCCTACACTATTAGTCGATGGTGTATTAGGGAAAAATGCAGTATCTATCAATACATTTTGCCCTTGTTTACCGTAGTCGATTAAACCTAACAGCTCAGAATAAGTGGGTAAACGCCAATTACTGCCACCACAAAAATCAAGCGCGTTAACTTCATCTATATAGGTTTGCAATCCACAATCAGTATTATTTGGGCACGTAGTATTAGCACTACCCGTTACATCGCCACTATTGACAGTCCCTTGCCAAATATAGCGGTTTTGTCCATCACGCAGTGAGGTATTTGGTAACACACCGGAATAAGGACTTTTCACTTCCCAGACAAGGCCGGTAGTATTATCGCGAATACAGCTAAAGTTCGACGCATCATCAAGAAGCTCATCGGCAAACTCATTAAGTTTGGTGTAATCAAAAGCCAAATTCCCTTTACCCACTTTACCTAAACGATTGGCAAAACTATCGCGCCCAAGATCAGCATCTTGAGCTGGAAACTCATCATTATTACAATTAATACGTTGAGTATTGTTATAACACTCACCCAGCCCAGTATCGTTTATTAGCCCAAGCGCTTTAGGTGTTACATCAATAAATACAGTATCTGTGTCGGTACGCCCTTTTAAGTCCATAACTTGTACTTCAAAGCTAAGAGTTGCATTTAAATCAATATCAGAGGCGAAAAAGCTAGCAGTACATGACTGCGGTTCAAGAAGAGCTTCGGTATTTCCGGTAAGTTGTTGCCACTTACATTGATAAGTCTGAGTTGCCGCTTCGCTTGCCGTCGCATCTAAAATAACCTTATCAAACTCTTCTACTGTTTGGTCTGCACCCGCATCGGCAATAATCACTTGGGCTGTTTTATTGAGAGTCATATCAAATTGTGATGCAGATACCCCGCCCTCATCATCCGTTACGGTGAGTTGCCATTTTAAGTTGGTGTTATTTTCTAATAATGGATGAGGAAAACTAAGCGTTGGATTGGTATAGCTATCAATTGTTAAATCAGGCCCAGATAATAATTGCCACAAGTAACTACTAATTTCGCCATTTTCATCGGGGTCTGTGGAAGTTAAACCACTAAGGGTTACAGTATCTTTATAAACTGAGGGCAAGTTTGCAGGAGCAACTTGAGTAACAACAGCAAGAGGAAGCTGATTATTAGAGGCAATGAAAACACTCAAGTCGTCATTCACTAAACTACCATCTGGCGTTTGATAGCTTACTCTTAAGACCAATTCACTATCAGATTTTACATCCGGTGCAGTGATGGTTTGTTCAGCCCCTTCAAGCGGAAACACATCTATAATAGGACCGCTTACACGCTGCCAAGTAAAAATACCATCTGCAGGAGAGCCTTTTGCAGAAATAGTAAACTCTGATTTTTCTACAACTTGGAGATCGTTACCTGCAAATACTGACGTTTTAATATCACTGTTATCAGTACCGCCTCCCCCTCCACATGCAGCCAAAAGCAAGCATGCTATAAGTGGTATTAACGAAATTGCTTTCATACTAAGCACCTTTGTGTCTTAAAATTATCTAATAAGACTGTAAAGCAAAAAAAGTGCCATTATAAATTATAAATAGCTATCTTGATGAATACGAACAAATAACTTAGTGCCAACTTTACTGTAATCTACTTTATATTCGCGGCCATCTAAGGATTGAATGAACAACAACTGTTTTTCCTCGCTAAATACATCTGGACTTGCAATATAAACCATATCTAAGTAGCGCTCTTTTGCATCACGGCGGTTTTTTGGCAGCTCTTCTTTAAATGGTTCAAGGCCATTTGCTGTTACTTTAATTCGAGGATGCTCCTCACCATTAACAATCACTAAATCTAGTTTTCTGTCTTTGTGAATTATGGTGTTTCGACCACTTTTAATAAAAGATCTGTCTTGACTCATAGTTATTCCTAATCCCGCAGTGAGTGCTTATATTATTATTCACACTGCGACTTGATAAACTGAGAGGGATCACGCTTCCATTTATTTAAATTTGCGCAAAATTCCCAAATATCACTTTCTATTACACTGGCAGGTAACAGTAAGTCATACCCTGTTAAAAGCTGAAGATGCTTAGCCCTATTAGCAAACATCGCTATAAGCCCATTATAGTCAATTCCTTTTTTTGACCTAAATTTATTATCTTCAACTAACCATTCTGATGGGCAATGCCCATTTTTGCAATTTTTTTGAACAACTTGCATAAATAAGTGCCGCTGTTCTATTAGTAATTTACCCGCAATTCTTGGTGCTAAAGCAGCTAAAAATGTATCTATATCATTTAACTTAATACCAATCGCGTTAAGCTCAAGATGATAGATACCGTTATCAACTTTAGGAATACCGCAATGGTGGAGATTTTCTTGGTGTAAATCCCATTGCCCGTACTTATGCTGATATGTTAATTGCTGCTCAGTTAAAATAATACTATAAAAAGGTTCTTGTGTTTTAAAAAATCCAATTAAAATTGCTGCAATACATAAACTTACTAAAAAAATTTCAATAATACTGATTTCACCTGGACGCAATAAATTAAATAGCATGATGAAGATTAAACCAATGCTACCTACGACCAGTATTTCAATCCCATTTTTAGCGCCTTGCGCTCGGTATTTAAGTGTGTGTTTTTTTATATTAGCCATACTGAAAAAACGCCATATAAAATATAAACATAATAATAGCCCACAATACTAACTTTCTCAGTGTTAAACAGCGTTTGCATGATGTTTTGAAGTTCATCAATTAACTCCTATTATTACTGTTAAATATGCGCAATGACTAAGTATCAGTTATTTTTACGCCTAACGCACAAATTAATGAGATACATAACCGCCTTTTTTTGTCCTGATTTCGTACAATACTTATAATCTATTTTCAGGTATGAAAACAATGCACTCTAAACAATCCGGCAAAGCCCTATTTCCATTTATTATTTCGGTACTAATAATTTTTAGCGTTTATTTATATTTGCCCGCATCACAGGGCGAGCAAGCTGATTACTCAGCAATGACAACACAAGTCTCTGCGCACACTGTCGAGTCGCAAGAAAATGCCATTATGATTGAAGCCATTGGCAGTGCCCGTGCTAATCAGGCTATTTACATTAAAAGCGCACAAAACGATTATGTCACCAGCATTTACTTTGAAGACGGCGACTTGGTCAGCAAAGGACAAAAATTAGTGCAACTGCAAAACCAACAAGAACAATTTGCAGTAAAAGAACTTAGCATTAATTTACAAGAAGAAAAACGCCAATTAGCTAGGCTTACCGAACTTTCTCGCTCACAAGCGACTGCCAAGTCGTTACTTGAAGAACAGCTAGCCCGTGTTGATGCCAGCGAAGCTCAACTTGAAAGTGCCAAAACTAAACTCAATGAAATGGCTATTACCGCGCCTTTTTCTGGGTTACTGGGTAAACGCGAAATATCGGTAGGCGCTTATATTAGTAACAGCACGATAATTACAACCTTAGATGATATCAGTATCATAAAAGTTGATTTTAAAGTGCCTGAAAAGTATTTAGCTCAACTGAAAAACGGAATGACTGTTCGCACTCAAAACGATGCTTACCCTGATCAAACATTCACCGGTAAAGTAACCCATATAAGCTCACGTATTGATTCAATCACTCGCAGTGTAGAAGTAACAGCCAGTTTTGCTAATAAATCGGGTTTACTTCGCCCTGGTATGCTACTTAAAACTGCACTAGAGCTAAGCAGCAATCAAGCGCTAATGGTGCCTGAAAAAGCAATTATTCCTCTGCAAGATAAACATTATGTTTTTCAAATTGAAGATGGCATAGCTAATCGCATAGAGGTACATGTTGCAAGTAGAAACAATGGCTGGGTTGCAATAGACAAGGGGTTAAAGAACGGCCAGCAGATTGTTACCGAGGGAATAATCAAAATCCGCTCTGGTAGCAAAGTAAGCGTTAAGGGGTAACACGTGAAAATTACCGATACTAGCGTCAAACGCCCCGTTTTTGCGATTGTTATTAACTTACTGTTACTCACTTTTGGCTTAGTTGCTTTTAGTATGCTGCCTTTGCGTGAGTATCCAGATATTGAAACACCGATTGTAAATATTAGTACTGAATATACCGGTGCATCTGCTGAAATTATTGAAACAAAAATAACCCAAGTTATCGAGAACCGTATTTCGGGGATTGAGGGTATTAAAAGTATTAACTCATCGAGTCGTAATGGCCGCTCAAACATTACCATTGAGTTTAATATTAACCGCGATATAGACGATGCCTCTAACGATGTACGAGAACGTGTTGCACGGGCATTAGACAGCCTACCAGAGCAAGTACGCCCTCCTGAAGTATCAAAATCAAATAGTGACGAAAGCCCTATCGCGTGGTTTGTACTTAACAGTGAAACCATGGATTCATTGCAACTTTCTGATTATGCACAGCGTTTTATTGTCGACCGTTTAGCCGTTGTTGATGGTGTATCAAATGTGCGTATTGGGGGAGAGCGAAAGTATGCCATGAAAGTATGGCTTAACCGCCAAGCGATGGCAGCTCGTGGCATTACCTCTAGTGATATAGAGCAAACACTACGCAGTGAAAATGTAGAGCTTCCGGCGGGTGAAATTGAATCGGTAGACCGTGATTTTACTGTGCGCACTGCACGCAGCTATAAAAACCAACGTGATTTTCAAAACCTTGTCATTAAGCGAGGCGAAGATGGTTATTTAGTACGTCTAGGCGAAGTGGCTGACGTAAAATTAGAAGCCGCCGATGATGAAAGCTTATTTCGCGGAAATGGCCGTAACATGATTGGTATGGGTATTGTTAAACAAGCCAAAGCAAATACTCTTACAGTAGTTGATAATGCCCGCAGTGAACTGGAAAAGATTAAGCGTAACCTACCAGAAGGCACCACTATCGAAGACAGTTACGACTCTTCAGTATTTATCAAAGAATCAATTAATGAGGTTTATAAAACTTTAGCAATTTCTATGGGTTTAGTAGTGCTTATTATCTTTATATTTTTAGGTAATATTCGCGCCACACTTATTCCTGCGGTCACCGTACCGGTCGCCTTAGTCGGTAGTTTTATGTTTTTATTAGCAATGGGTTATTCAATTAACTTATTAACTCTACTGGCACTAGTATTAGCAATAGGCTTAGTGGTAGATGATGCCATTGTAATGCTAGAGAATATTCACCGCCGCATAGAACTTGGTGAGCCGCCTTTATTGGCAGCTTATCGCGGCGCCCGTGAGGTAGGCTTTGCAATTATAGCCACCACCCTAGTACTGATCTCTGTGTTTGTACCATTGGTGTTTATGGAAGGACGAATAGGCGCACTATTTACAGAATTTGCAATGGCGGTGAGTGCAGCCGTGTTCTTCTCCAGTATTACTGCATTAACACTCTCTCCGGCATTGTGTTCAAAGGTTTTAAAGGCCTCTGAAAAAGAAAGTAAATTTAGCCAAGCAATGGATCGCTTTTTTACTAAATTAGAAAATGGATACCGTAACGCTTTAGCGTCAAACATGACCCGCAAATGGGGCTTAATGCTGAGCTTAGTTTTAGCTGGGTTTGTTAGTTATTCATTATTTTTACAAATACCGTCTGAACTTACCCCTAAAGAAGACCGTGGTACCTTTTTTGTACTTATGAATGGCCCTGAAGGGGCTAGCTATGAGAATAATGCCGCTAATATGGCAAAGATAGAAGAACGCTTAATGCCTTACTCTGAATCTGGCGAACTAAGCCGAGTTTTAGTGCGAGTTCCAGGTTGGGGTGGCAGTGGTGGTGTAGCCATTGTTGGTATGGCGGATTGGGATAAACGCAAACGCTCAACCTGGGAAGTCATGGATGAAATAAGCGGTAAAATGCAAGAAGTCACCGATGTACGTGCTTTTGCAATTATGCGCCGTGGTATTGGCGGTGGTGGTTCATCGCGACCGATAGAGTTTGTTTTACAAGGTAATGATTATGCTCAGCTAGCTGATTGGCGCGATAGAATTATTAAACGTGCAGAGAAAAACCCTGGGTTAGTGCGCATTGATCATGATTATAAAGAAACCTTCCCACAATTTTTAGTCAGTATTGATAAAAATAAAGCCGCTGATTTAGGCGTATCAGTCTCAGATGTGGGACGTACACTTGAAACCATGCTTGGCCAACGCCGTGTAACCACTTTTATTGACCGCGGTGAAGAGTACGATGTAATTTTAAAGGGAACTAAAGAAGACTTTGCAAACCCTACTGATATTTCAAATATTTACCTTAAATCTCGCAGCAATGAATTGGTGCCACTCGACAGCCTTATAAGCTTGAAAGAAGAAGCCACCGCCTCGCGTTTAAATCGCTATAACCGTATGCGTGCAATTACTCTAAGTGCCAACTTAGCTGATGGCTATACGCTAGAACAAGCACTAAACTTTTTAAACAATGTTGCCGCAGAAGAAAATGACATTGATGGCGCCATTGATTACAAAGGTGAGTCACAATTGTTTTATGAAGGTGCCTCAGCTATGACCTACGTGTTTGTGCTGGCATTGACCGTGACCTTTTTAGTGCTCGCTGCTCAGTTTGAAAGCTTTATGCATCCGCTTGTTATTATGCTCACCGTTCCACTTGGGCTAATGGGTGCTATGTTTGGCCTGTGGAGTATGGGCTTAACACTTAATATATACAGCCAAATTGGTATTGTGATGCTCATCGGGTTAAGCGCTAAAAACGGTATTCTGATTGTTGAATTTACCAATCAGTTACGTGATAAAGGGTTGGAATTTAGTGAAGCTATTTTACAAGCCGCTACCCAGCGTTTACGTCCTATTATAATGACCTCCCTAACCACAGTTATGAGCGCGGTACCTTTGGTACTCGCCTCAGGGCCTGGCTCGGAAAGTAGAATGGTAATTGGTGTAGTGGTATTTACCGGCGTAACGGTTGCCACCATACTGACTCTGTTTGTGGTGCCAGCTGCCTATTACGCACTAGCGCGAAATACACAATCACCAGAGTTTTTACAGCAAAAGCTAGATAAACAAGCAGCTGAAAAACCACTTAAAGAGATCTAAGTCACTCTGAGCGTCGTAATTAGCTGTTACGGCGCTATTTTGGTGCATATAACCATATAATTGAGGAAGTACTTATGAGTTCGACCACACAGGTAGCAACACTCGGCGGCGGCTGTTTTTGGTGTATTGATGCGGCATTTAGGCGTGTTAAAGGTGTACTCAGTGTTTGTTCTGGTTACACGGGCGGGCACACTGATAACCCAACCTACAAAGCTATTTGCACAGGCAATAGCGGGCATGCAGAAGTGATTAAGGTTGAATTTGATTCTAGTGTGATAAGCTTTGAAACCTTACTCGCAATGTTTTTTACCTTGCATGATGCCACCCAGTTAAATCGCCAAGGTAACGATATAGGTACTCAATACCGCAGCGTTGTGTATTACCATGATCAGCAACAACAATTGCAAACACAGGCCGTTATTGCAGAGCTGCAAACTCATGTTAGCGAACCTATAGTAACCGAGGTAAGCCCAGCAACCACTTTTTACCCTGCTGAAAGTTTTCACCAAGACTACTACAATGAAAACCCAGAACAAGGCTACTGTAGTATTTTAATTGCACCTAAATTGCACAAGTTTGAAACCGAATTTAGCGAGTTTTTAACTGAGTAAAAATACTTTAAAATTCTATCCAGTTAGCCCAGCAATTAGCCCAGCAATTTGCTGGGCTATTTGTTTTTCGGCAACTAAAAGTGATAATTAAAACTGATAATTTGCTCCCACAAAGAAAGTTCTTCCTGCGCTGTTATAACCTAATAGCTCACCACTGGCAGCAAACCCTGTTGCTGCAGTAAAATACTCCTTATCGGTGATATTTTCTATTCGAGCAGCTAACGACAAATTATCGAGCAACTGGTAATTAGCGGCTAAATTAAATACTGTATAGCCTGCGAGCTCCGAGTCATAATACGCAATTGATGGACGCGATGAGCGATACTGCATATCCAAACTGGCATCAAAATCGCCCCATGATTTGGCGAGTTGATAATTAAACGACTCTGAAGGCCTGCGTGGTAAATCTGTATTCGTCTTTTCATCTGTAGCATCTAAAAAACTAACATTAACAGAGTGTTCAAAGCCTAACGCTGAAAACTCAGCCGATAATTCTACCCCCTGCATAGATACTTTATCTATGTTAGTTGCAATATATTTACCTGAGTCTGCATCATAATTATTACTAATTAAATTATTGATACGGTTATCGAAAATAGCAATATCATAACGTCCCCATTGAGTTTCTAGGGTAACACCAAACTCATTGTTTAAGGCTTCCTCAGGCTTAATATTATTATTTGGTAGGTAGTATGGGCTGTTAGTTACAAACGCATTAATTAAAGACGGCGCCCTAAATGCGGTGCCATGATTTAAACGTACCGTTACATACTGATTCGCTTTATATCCAAGCCCAGTACTGTAAGTATTTGCACGGCCGTGGAAATCATAATCATCGGTTCTGATAACCGCATTTGCTAACCATTGTTCATGACTATAAAACGCGCCTATAAACAATGCGTTGTTATCGCGTTTTTCTTCTGATGACGTTGCTGACGAGTTTGATAAATCCTCAGACAAGTAATTAAAACCACCTGATAAATCAAGCTCTTGCGTTAGGCTATAAAGCCCTCGGTATTCAAACTCAACACGCTCTGTGCTATACACTTGCTGAACATCGGTGCCAGTTTGAGTATTTTCTTCTTGCGATACACTCAATGAAGTACTTTGGGTATATATTTCTGAGGCTTTTTTCCAGCCTAGCTTAGCGGTATAGTTTTCAAAATCGTAGGCATCGTTACCCCATGCGTTATCATACTGCGCTTCACCTTCACTGTACTGAGACTGTAAGCTCAACTCACCTAGTTCAGCCAGTTCATACGCTAAATTAAAGCCAATGTTTTTATTTTTGTAGCCATCATCATCGTGATCTTTGGTGTATTCAGCCACAGGGTCTTTGCCAGTAACATCAAAACCATCTGTCTCTTCATAGCCTAGATTATAATTAAAGCTAAGCGCCTCTTTTGCAAGCCCACCAGCAAGCTGATAATTACTGTAACTATGACTGCCCAAAGTAGCCGAAAGCGTATTATTTGAGGCTTTACGGGTAATGATATTAATTACTCCGGCTACCGCATCAGAGCCATAAATAGCTGCTCTGGCACCTTTAATAACTTCAACACGCTCGATACTATTAACTGGAATATTAGTTAGCGATACACTACCTGAGCTTGCATCGCTCACTCTTACGCCATCAACCAATACTAAGGCATATTTAGCGCTAGCACCGCGAACAAATATATCTGCTTTTTGACCTAATCCGCCGTTACGGACAATATCAATACCAGCAATGGTATTTAATATTGCAGGTAAGTCTCGGTAATTCGCTTTTTCAATATCAGCGCGGTCGATAACTGCCACACTTGCTAATACATCATTTATAGGTTGTTCAAATTTATTTGCAGTAACGGTTATTCTTTCAATTGTTTGCTCTGCAGATGCAGAAAAAGACAGCGCAGCCGAAATAGCCACACCCAATGCAGTTTTATTTATCATGATGTTCCCTATCTCTGCCCACCGCAAAGATGTTACTAAGTAAGATTACATCAAGGCCGGTCTCCGGACTCAGTTACCATAATAAAATACAGCATAACTTTACCGTTGCGGGGGCAGTGTTGGGATTGACTTCATCAATGAAAACGCACCAACTTCCCGATTATCCTACTAAAAAAATCACACCTTTGAAGTGTTTAGCAAGCACCTTGAAAATAGGCTGCTATTGTTATCTGTTTACTTAAAAATGTCAACGGACGTCTAAACATCTACAATTTGATTTTTGGGGTTCGGGGTTCGGGGTTCGGGGTTCGGGGTTCGGGGTTCGGGGTTCGGGGTTCGGGGTTCGGGGTTCGGGGTTCGGGGTTCGGTAATTATCATAGGTCCAAAAATAAAAAAGCCAAACAATATAACGTGTTTGGCTAAATACATGTTGCTTTGAACTAAGCGCCTATAGTGCCTAGCTCGAAACAATAAATTAATCGCGGAAGTTTTTAAACTGAAATGGCTGACCTAAATCGGCAGTGCGTACAACTTGCATAGCAGCTTGTAAGTCATCACGCTTTTTACCCGTTACGCGTACTTCTTCGCCTTGAATAGCCGCTTGCACTTTTACTTTAGAATCTTTAATGGCTTTTACTACTTTTTTAGCCATATCTTTTTCGATACCCTGCTTTAGTGCAACGTTACGAAAAACATTTTTGCCTGCGCGAGAAATCTCTTGAAGTTCTAGGCTCGCAACATCCATTCCACGCTTTGAAACTTTTCCAGCTAAAATATCAAACAACTGCATAACCTGAGCATCTGCTTCAGCTTTTAATTTAATTGTTTTATCGTTTAATTCAAATGAGGCATCGACCCCTCTAAAATCAAATCGTGTTTCTAATTCACGATTGGCGTTATCAACCGCGTTTTGTGCTTCGTTCATTTCTACTTCAGATACAATATCAAATGAAGGCATGATGTTCTCCTAACTAGCTAATCTTAATTTTATGCGGCAATTATAACGTTAAAATGATAAATCTTTACATTTTTCTGCATCTTGTTCAGGTGCGATACTAATTTAGTTTGATATACTGAGGCTTCTTTTTTATACGATTTTAGGATTTTTTGTGACGAGGCGTGTTTACCAAGCTATTTTTTTAATTAGTATTGTCGCATTTACCTTCTTATTTGCTAAAGAGGTAAAAGGGGCTGCAAACTTATTTCCGCATGTAGATAAAGTGGCGCATTTTGGTATTTTCTTTTTACTTGCCATTATAATGGATAAAGCCTTTAAACTGCCGTTATATGCACAAATATTGCTGTTAGCCGGCTATGGTGCCGCAATAGAAATTATGCAAGATAGCCTCCCTTACAGACAAGCATCACTGGCCGATTTTGTTGCCGACTTTATTGGTGCGGCGAGCTACTTTTTAGCTAAAGCCCTATTAACACTGCGTAAAAAGAAGCATTATGGCTAACATACTCGTTGTTGGTGATGGTGCTATAGGCTTGTTATTTAGTCATTTCTTAGCTAAATATCACACAGTTTATGTTCTTACCAAAAAAGGCACAGTAAATACTCGCTTTTACAGCCACAGTAACGCTGCGTCTGAAAAAATTAACGCCACTTTCATCTCACAACAGCAATTAGCTCAAGCTCCTGAATTTGAAATTGTTTTATTCACTGTTAAAGCGTTTGCAGTGCAACAAGCCTACGCCCAAGTAAAACCTTTTCTAGGCAAGAGTACTCATATTGTATTAAGCCATAATGGTATGGGTAATGTTGAACAATTAAATGAACAGTTAACAAAGCAGCAGTCGTTGTACTTTTTAACCACCAGCATGGCTGGGTTCAAATCAAACCCTAATATTGTGCAGCATACCGGAAATGGGCAAAGTGTATTAGGGGGCTGTAATCAACTAGCTATGCAAAATATTCAACAGCTTAGTGTACAGTTACACACTATTCCGCAATTAATTGTCAGCAACAATATTGAGCAACTGCGGTTTGAAAAGCTACTGGTTAATATTGCTATAAACCCATTAACCGCTCTGTACAATATAAAAAATGGCCAGTTGCGTGCGCCACAGTACAGTAGCGCAATTATTAATTTATTAACTGAGGCGTGCCATATTGCGACCGCGCTTAAACTTAATATTAAGCTTATTGATGCCCTCGAGCGCGCCTATAAGGTGATGAATTTAACCGCAGAGAATTACTCATCTATGCATCAAGACGTTTTGCATAATAGGCAAACTGAGATCATGGCAATTTGTGGTTATATTAGTGAACAAGGCAAGCGACATAATATTACGACCCCGTATAACGACGCTTTACTCGCTGAAATTCTGGCAAAAAAAAGCGCGGAATAAATCCGCGCATCTAATATATTAAGCCATTAAGGACGATATACTCTAACAGTGGTAAAGCCTTCTTCGTGAAGAATAAGCGCTTGTAATTGGCTCATTACTCCTTTTTGGCAATATAAGTAATAATCTTTGCCTTTAGGTAAATCGCCAAACTTAGTTGCTAAGCGGAAAAACGGTAAGTGGATAACTTCAATACCTTCAATTTCCAGCGGCGCCGCATCTTCTTCTTCAGGCGAGCGAATATCAACAACAACCGCCCCTTCAGGTAGTTGTGTTACTGACTCAGCTTCCTTAAGTTCTTGCTTAGCTTCAACATCGATATCGCGCACATCCATAACACGGGCGTTATCAATAACGGTATCTAACACATCAAAGTCAAACTTTTCTTCTTCTGCTTTAATTACTTCAATTTTGGCTTTAACTGTCGGCTTTTTAGAGATCACACCGCAGTATTCAGGCATCGTCTCTGCCATTTCTGCAGTGCCTATTTGGCGCGCTATATTGATGATTTCTTGCTTATCATGTTGGATAAGTGGGCGTAAAATGAGCGTTTCGGTTACGCGGTCAATCACACTTAAATTAGCTAAGGTTTGACTAGACACCTGACCTATACTTTCACCCGTAACCAATGCTTGAATATTTAGTTTTTCAGCGACGGCACTACCCGCTCGCATCATCATACGTTTAAGCACAACACCCATTTGGCTGTTCTCAACGTTTTCTAAAATTTCAGCAACAACCGGTTCAAAATCAACGGTAATAAACTTAACTTTATGCGTAGAGCTGTATTGCTTCCATAGGTAGTAGCTCGCTTGCTTAACCCCAATTTCATGGGCAGCGCCACCTAAGTTAAAGAATAAAAAGTGTGTACGAGCGCCTTTACGGATCATCTGATAACTGGCAACGCCAGAATCAAATCCACCAGACATAAGCGATAATACATCGTCTTGTGTTGGCAGTGGAAAGCCCGCCATTCCTAAATGAGTTTGCGTCACTATGTAGGCTTTTTCGTCTTTAATTTCTAAACGAATTGTTACCTCAGGGCGGCTTAGCTTTACTCGAGCTCCTTCAACATGTTGATTAAGCCCGCCACCAACGTAGCGCTCTAATTCAGTTGAAGTAAAATCATGTTGACCTATGCGCTTAGCACGTACACAAAAGGTTTTACCAATAATAGTGTGACCAACTAACGCAATGGTTTTTTGATAGATGTCATCAAGGGTTTTAAAGTCTGTTTCGGTCACTTCAATAAACTGTACGATGCCAGGAATGCGCTGCAAGCTATCAATAAAATCAAGGCGAGTTTGAGCTTCATCTAGTTTTGTAACAACTGAAATATTATCCCAGTTATTACGTACTTGTACTTTTTCGTCAACACGACGCAATACAATTTTAATGTTATTTTCTAACACTTTGGTAAAGCGTTTACGGACTGAACGGCTTTTGATGGCTATTTCAGGGTGAAGTTTGACGATAAATTTAAGCATAGTTCAACTCTTAGACTGCGGGAATTCGCGCACCCAGGCATTGGGCGCGGCGGATTATAGCAAAAAATTTAACGCCTAGGAACTAACCAACTCAACAGGCTTAAGGATTCTGGGGGGCAGCATTTGCTAAAAGTGCGTACTTGTCTCTTAACTGATTAATTTTATTTGCGCTTTTTTCTGTACTGTAGGCTTTAAATAAAGTCAGTACTTTTACAATGCCAGGGTAAATATCTTGCTCAACCAGCACACCACTTAGTCTTCTTGCTTTCATATAGGGTGTCCAAAAGCTAACCGTTAATTTTAGCGTATGAGCAAGTTCAATGGCATCTTGTTCATCAATGGCAATAATT
Organism: Pseudoalteromonas sp. 11L1; assembly: GCF_055397545.1. The sequence continues at coordinate 3,318,106 of NZ_AP041141.1, forward strand.
TCACTGTCACGCAAGGCCAAAATGATGTTACGTACCTGCTCAAGTAATTCCTGCTGAAAATCAATGTAACCCTGTTTTAAATGGCTATCGCGAGCAAGAATATCGCCAAGGTTGTCGTAAAAAAAATGATAGCGCCACATTAATTCAAATAGCGAATCTAAGTAAGGGCCGAGATGCTCAAAAGCATCATCACCTTTATTGACTGGCTTAAAATGAGTACTTAAGTGATCGCGATAAAGTGCAAATATATGGCGAATAATGTCTTCTTTATTTTTAAAGTGGTAGTAAAGATTACCCGGACTCATGCCTAAACTCGATGCAATATGATTAGTTGATATTGCCCTTTCACCATGTTCATTAAACAATGAAATACTGGTTTGAATTATTTTATCCTTGGTATTCATATACTCATTACTCAATTTTCGAAAATACGATGCTGCATTAAAACAATCCACTAGGGCCTGTTTATCTCTCGAGGTTGAATTTGCAGCAGTGTGTTTGGTATTTTGGCAAGGCAGAGCCTATGTAGTGTGGTTATTCCCCATAAATAGGCGATAACGCAGCATAAATACCAAACACGCGCTGCCTGAAGGTTCGTCCTAGGGACGATTAACTCTTTGTTGCTCGGCTTTTACTTAGCCCATAGGTTACAAACCTCGCGCCACGATTAAATCGCCCCTAGTTAGAACAAATTTTAATCCTGAAAGGTCAACAGGCCCTAGTATAAACAAATAGTCAGCGTTAAAACAATCAAGGCAGGAAGTTCTTCACAATTTACTTACAAGGCTGCTTTGCACACTAAACACTGCTACACTACGGCTAAAAATAATAACACAGTAAATATTATGAAAGTGACCGCAATCTACCCAGGCACATTTGACCCTCTTACCAACGGCCACACTGATTTAATTCAGCGTGCGGCTAAGATGTTTGATACCGTTATTGTTGCTATTGCTCATAACCCGAGTAAAAAACCGTGTTTTACTTTAGAAGAACGCGTTGATTTAGCGAATGAAATTTTAAACCATTTAGATAATGTAAAAGTCATTGGCTTTTCAGGGCTACTCGCAGATCTGGCTCGTGATCATAATGCAAATGTATTGATTAGAGGTATAAGAGCGGTTTCTGATTTTGATTATGAATTTCAGCTCGCAAATATGAACCGCCGTTTAAACCCTGATTTAGAAAGTGTATTTTTAACACCTGCTGAGCGTAATACCTTTATATCATCAACGCTCGTAAAAGAAGTTGCACGCCATAACGGGGATGTGAGTGAGTTTGTTGACACCATAGTAATGAAAGCATTGCAGTCGAGGCTTGGGAAAACCAAGCATTAAAGATAACACCTAGCGTATCATTACATTGCGCTAGGTAGCTTCGCTCTTGCTGGAAACAGAACGTCCTTAAGCCTCACTAAAGCTAAAAAATCTTTATTGATCAATAGTGCCAAAGCCATTATAAAATCAAAGAAAATAACGCCAAACCCGTATACAGCCCAAAACCACCAATAATCAATGTTTCCTTTAACTTGAACATCATAATGCATCCCCAAAAATAAACAGGTATTAACCCATAACCCCAGCATTAAGTAATAAAAAGCAATAGGCGTGTTTTGCAACGTTATTTTTCGCCACAAAAAAAGAATCAGAATAGTTGTGAGATCAAATATGAAATAATCTTTATAAGTAGAAGTTTCGAGGCTTAAAAATGCACTTAGAAAATACGAGATCATCATTATTAATGAAATATGCAGTAAGCTTTTATCTTGTTTATTAATGCTCGAAGAAAGGTTGAATAGAAAAGCGATTAAAAATAGCCACAATATAAAATTACCTAAATTCTCGCCAACTTTAACAAGTAGCCATAATAGATCCGTCATTATAGGCTTTTAAACTCAGCGCCAGATCTAAATAAACGACCTTTAAGTATCATTAGCCCTAAAAAGTCTTTATTGATAAAAATAGCAATAATCATTATTAGATCAATAATGTTAACCCCCATGGAGTAAAGACTCCATAACCACCAAGGCTCTGAGTTCCAGTTTATATAAAGATCTATGTAAATAGCATAAGTTAAACATGCATTTATAATTAAACCGCTTACAATATAGTTTTTAGCTACAGAGCTTTGAAAGCTTGAAACCTTTAATGCTAAAAAAATGATTAGGATTGTAGCAAAATCAAAAAAGATCCAGTTCAAGTAAACGTTTTTAAAAATGTAAAGGAAGTCACTTAGAAGGTAGGAAAAAAACATAATTGTGGCTAAATAGACCAATGACTTATTTGGCTTATTTATACTCGATACAAATGTGTACAACAAAGCCATTAAAAAGCCCCATTGTATAAATGCATCGATATAGTCTGCTAAAAATAAGTCTACATAATACATTTATTGGATTTGGTTAAGCTCAGTCGTTTTGAATAATGAAATGAGTTTACTTTTAAGGGTATGTAAGCCAAGAAAGTCACGGTCTACTATTAAAGCTATGATCATTATAAGATCTATAGAATTGACAGTGTAAATGTATAGGTCCCAAAGAATCCAATGCTCCTGATTGTTATTAATATACATGTCTATATACATCAATAAAAAGAATATTGAATTAATCGTTAAACCTATAATTAAATATAAGAAAGATGGGGTTGTTTTCTTTATGATAAAACAAACACCCAGCAAAGCTGTAATTGTCATGATGTCATATATAGCCCAATCTAAATAAATCTTCACCTTTATTGATAACCAAGTAAAAAAGTAATCAGATATCGTATAAGACACCATCATTATAAATGAGCTGAGTAGTAAAGTTGTTTTTCTTTTGACATCTAAAGTATAAACAAAAATGTTGAAAAAGAACGCCATCAGAAATCCCCACATAATGAATGCTGATAACGAAAAAAAACCAAAAAACTCAGTTAATAACATCTACTACCTTATTTATTTAGGTCTTACTGGAGGAATCATGCCACCACCACGTTGAAGATCTGTACCGCTAGCCGCAGCCATCGCTTCTTGAGAGATACTTACTGTATCAGATTGTAGGGTTTTAGGGCTAGCAGTTTGTTCCATTGCAGGCTTTAATTGTTGCGTTTTATTGTATGCTTGCATTTGTACTTGGCTGTTCGCTGAAATTTGCATGTGATTAATCCTCTTGAGTATTAAATTTTATTATTGGCGCAAATTTAAATCACACCACCTGCAGCAGTTAGTAAATAACTGCAGTCGCGTTTAATCTATGTTGGTTAATTGACTCAACAACACGCTACACAAGTAAAATGCAAACGATATGCCAACTTTAAATTACTAGTATATTAATTTAAAGTTACTTTTTTTTAGTTAAAAAAAAACGCATCGGGGTCACCGTGCGTTTTTTATCCTAGGGATTGCTCAAGCCACGTTTTTACAGGGGATCTCCATGCTATTACTTGGCTTTAACATATATTCCATTGCGACTTCATCACAGTTTTCTTTGCGTAAACATAGCTCGCAATCTTTCATTACTTTTTCAGGTAGGCTCTCTTTATTACAGAAACTAAACCGCTGATTTTCGAAAAAGTCGGGTACACGAGTCAGAACAATGACACGATTAAGTGCCAACTTTTTGGCTTTCACTAATAAGTGTTCAACCAGTTCTCGTCCCTGCCCCGTTACTGCGCTTTTAGGATCAATGCCTAATGAACGTATTTCAGCTAATCCTGTGTCGTAAATATAAAGTGAAGCACAACCCGATACCTGACCGTCTATCTCGGTTACGGCAAACTCATTAATTGAGTGCACCATATCACTTTTAGCTCGCGGTAAATTTTCGCCTACTGTTGCCCAGTGCTGTACGAGTTTAGCAATTGCTTCTACGTCATCTAAGTTGGCATCACGAACCGTTATTTGCTGTTTTTTTTTCGCGTCTTTCACCGCTTTGCTTACTTGCTCTAATGATGTACCGCCAAGCGCTTGGCGTGCTTTTATACAGGCGTCAATTTCAAGTACCGGATACACGTCATCTTCAAACACGGGGTTTACTGATTTATACTGCTCTAGTGAAAGCTCCTCTAACGTTTTATCTTCACTAATGGCTAGTTGCACCAATACCCCTACAATATGATGCCCTTCTCTGAACGGTACACCTTTAGCCACTAAATAATCAGCAAGTTCGGTTGCATTCGCGTGGCCACCTTTTGCCGCTGCAAGGGTTTTATCTGCTTTAACTTTTATACCTTTAATACACGCTTGTGCCATATGAATACACGCAAGCCATGTTGGCATGGCATCAAAAATGCCTTCTTTGTCTTCTTGCATGTCTTTATTGTAGGCAAGCGGTAGTGCTTTTAGAGTCATCATCATTGCGCTAAACGCACCAAACACCCGGCCAGTTTTACCACGAATTAGCTCTAATGCATCTGGGTTTTTTTTCTGTGGCATTAAAGATGAACCCGAGGTCACATTATCGGCCAGTTCAATAAAGCCAGCTTCGCCTGAGTTATAAAAAATTAGGTCTTCAGACATCCGCGATAAGTGGATCATAGAAATAGACGCGCAGCTTAATAGCTCAACCACAAAGTCACGATCAGATACGCCATCTAAACTATTTTTAGTCGCGCCAGTAAATCCTAGCCCTTGTGCAAGTGCATGGCGGTCAATCGGGTATGCAGTGCCTGCAAGAGCACCACTGCCGAGTGGGCAGTAGTTCATTCTTGCTTGGGCATCTTGTAATCGGCTTTCATCACGCTCAAGCATTTCTACATAAGCCATACACCAATGGCTAAATAGCACCGGTTGTGCACGTTGTAAGTGGGTATAGCCTGGTAATATTGTGCCAAGCTCACGTTCAGCTAAGCCAATAAACTCTGCTTTAAGTTGCGCAATCGCTTTTAAAATATGATCGGCGGTATCGCGGCACCAGAGTCTAAAGTCGGTAGCAACTTGGTCGTTACGACTTCGGCCTGTGTGTAACTTTTTAGCTAAATCACCTACTTTTTCAATTAGCGCAGCTTCAACATGAGAATGAATATCCTCTGCACCTGAGGTAGCTACAGCCATTGGGTCTGCTTTTACCTCTTCAAGTAACTCATAAAGTGCCGATACCAGCTTTTTGTGCTCATCACTAGATAACACGCTTACTTGTTCAAGTGCACCAGCCCATGCAACAGAGCCAATTATATCTTGCTCTGCTAATTGATAATCGAAGGGAAGTGAATCGTTAAACTGTTTAAACGCTTCATCTGGACCCGTAGAAAAACGTCCGCCCCATAATGCCATGAAATTTCTCCAAACCCGATAATAGCCCCTTAATTCCAAGGGGCATAAAAAATTACTTTTTAGCTAATGCTGAAATTCTGCTTGATAGCGAGAATAAACGAATAAAGCCTTCTGCGTGCGATTGGTCATAAACATCGTCTTCACCAAAGGTAGCAAAATCTTCGCTATATAAACTGTTAGGTGATTTTTTCTGAACCGCAGTGACTTGGCCTTTATAAAGCTTAAGTACCACTTCGCCCGTTGCTAGTGTAGACAGCGCTTCTGCACCGGCTAAAATAGAATCTTTTAGCGGCGTAAACCAACGACCGTCGTAGACTAAGTGTGAAAATTCACCACCGAGTACTTCTTTCCATTTACGGCTCGCTTTATCAAGTACTAACTCGTCTATTGCTTGAAGCGCCGCCATGATCACAGTACCGCCTGGCGTTTCATAACAACCACGCGATTTCATGCCAACTAAACGGTTTTCTACAATATCGACACGGCCCACACCATGAGGTGATGCAATATCGTTTAATTTAACTAAACAATCATAAGGTTTAAGCTCTTCGCCATTTACAGCAACTACTTCACCTTCAACAACCGATAAAGTGACGTGTTCAGCTTTATCAGGTGCTTGCTCTGGTGAGTTAGTCCAGGTCCATACCTGCTCACTTGGTTCACACCAAGGGTCTTCAAGTTCACCGCCTTCGTGAGAAATATGCCATGCGTTCGCATCACGACTGTAAATTTTAGTTGCTGACGCAGAACATGGAATGTCACGTTCAGCTAGGTAATCAAGCAATGATTCACGGCTTGATAAATCCCACTCACGCCATGGCGCAATCACTTTTAAATCAGGTGCGAGTGCGGCAAAACATGACTCAAAACGTACTTGGTCGTTACCTTTGCCTGTACAGCCGTGAGAAAGTGCATCGGCACCTACTTTACGTGCAATTTCAACTTGCGCTTTAGCAATGATTGGACGCGCCATAGAAGTACCAAGTAAATAAGTCCCTTCATATATAGAACCCGTTTTAAGCGTTGGGTAAATATAATCGCTTACCATCTCATCTTTTAAATCAACCACGTAACATTCAGATGCACCAGACGCTATAGCTTTAGCTTCTACGCCTTCAAGTTCTTCAGCGCCTTGGCCAACATCGGCAACAAAGGCAATAACTTCACAGCCGTAGTTCTCTTTTAACCATGGCACGATAGCCGATGTATCAAGACCACCTGAATAGGCTAAAACGACTTTTTTAATTGAACTCATAGGTGTTCCTTAACAAAATTTGGATTTAACAATGTAACTAATAGCGCATTTTGCGCATGCATGCGGTTTTCTGCTTGCTGTATAATTTTTGATGCAGGGCCATCCATTACCTCAGAAGTAATTTCAAACTCACGGTGTGCCGGTTGGCAATGTAATACCGTAGTTGCACCGGTTTTTTCTAACAATGTCTGGTTTAATTGATAAGGCATGTATTTTTCTTTTACTTGCTCAAGAGGAGTTGTATCCCCCATTGATACCCAGGTATCGGCGTAAACAACATTAGCGCCTACTGCAGCCTCAACCCTGTCACTTACCATTACAGAAGCGCCATTCATCGCTGCTATTTGCTCTGCTTTTTTAAGTACTTGCGAATCAGGTGAGCTGCCTTTTGGTGTTACAGCGACAAAGTCTGTTCCTAAAGTAGCGGCTAATAGCATTAATGAGTGCGTTACATTATTGCCCTCACCTAGGTAGGCAAGCTTTAACTGGCTAACATCACCATGTACTTCTTGTAGCGTTAAAAAATCAGCTAATGCTTGGCATGGGTGATATAAATCACACAAACTGTTAATCACAGGAACGGATGAATACTCACCGAGTGTCGTTAACGTACTGTGCTGATTAACCCGCGCAACAATCCCGTCTGCCCAAGTCGAAATATTTAAGGCAAAATCTTTTATTGATTCGCGGGCGCCCATTGCACCATTTTGTTGGTCAAGGTAAACCGCATGGCCCCCTAAACGGTTTATACCAATATCAAATGAAAGGCGAGTACGTAAACTTTGCTTTTCAAACAAAGTAACCACTGACTTACTAGCTAGCACTTGGCTATATTTACTTGGGCTTTCTTTAATATCTTGCGCTAACTTTAATAAATTTAGTGCGCCTTGTTGGTCTAATTCTAGACCCGTTAAAAAATCTTTAAACATGTTCAACCTATGGTGTTACTTTAGTTCCGACATGCTCGCCTTGCAGCAAAGCAGTTAAGTTTTCTGGCTTTTGCCAGCTGGAAATGTACACACCTCGTCGTAAATGTTGGGCAGCGTGAAGACTGGTCTTAACTTTGACCTCCATCCCGCCCACAATTACTCCCTCTGCAATTAAAGTATCAATGTGTTTTGTGTCAAGTTGATGTAAAGGCTGCTTATTGGCATCAAGTACCGCCTCTACGTCTGTCATAAAAATAAGTTCTGCATTTAAATTATTAGCCATTGCGGCGGCTGCTTCATCGGCATTAACGTTGTATAACAAGCCCTGCTCATCAAAGCCGATAGAACTGATGATTGGTAACCGGCCAACACTGAGTAAATCATCAATAATAGAATCAGCATTGTTGTGACATTGACCTACTTGACCCAATGCTTTTAATTTTTGCGAGGCGGTGATCCCTGCTTCATATAAACTTAACCCCACCGGCTTATGACCAACACTAATTGCTTGCGCCATGAGTTGTTTGTTTGCCGCACCCGCAAGGGCTCCAACAATATAAGGCATCTGTTCTTTAGGGCTAATACGTAAACCTTGGTGTTTAGCACTGGCAAAACCAGCCTCTTTTAACCAGCTATCAACTAATGAGCCACCACCATGCACAATCACAAACTGAGCATCATCTTGCTCGTTGAGTATTTCAAATAATGCTTTAGCGGCATTTTCAGTATTGAGTACTGCACCACCGAGTTTAATAACCCACGTTTTACTGCTCATCTAAACGCTCCTATTAGACCTGTAGTGTGGGGAAGCCCCATTGATAAATTAATACATTGCAAAGCCTGACCAGCTGCCCCTTTTAATAAGTTGTCAATTGCTGCCATTACTATTAACTGTGAGCCTTGCTGCTGCCACGCAATATCTACATAAGGTTGTTTGGCCACCCCTTTAATCGAAGGGATTTTGCTGCCAAGCAAACGAATTAATGGCTCATCAGCCAATACTTGATAAGCTTTAGCTACTTGCTCACTGGCCACTCCCGGCTTTAATTGCACATAAATAGTTTCTAAAATACCGCGCGGGAAATTACCTAAATGAGGAGTAAATAACACCTCATGACCTAGGTGCTGTTGTATTTCAGGCCCGTGACGGTGATTAAACAAACCATAGGGTGCAAGTGATACCTCACAAAAATGCGTACCGATGCTGGCTTTTCGCCCTGCGCCAGTTACGCCAGAAACCGCATTAATAATAATTTTTTCATCACTCAATAAGCACGCTTTTTGAAGAGGCTTTAATGCATTTAATGCAGCCGTTGGATAGCAGCCAGCAACAGCAATTAACTGAGCATCAGTAATGGCTTTACTATTCCATTCAGCAAGACCATATGCCGCTTGATTAAGTAGTTCAGGGTGTTGGTGTTCAAAACCATAATAAGTAACGTAATCATCATTACTTGCAAGACGATAGCCACCGGAAAGGTCAAATACCTTTTTGCCCATCGCTAAAAACTGAGGCGCTAAATCCACACTTACTTTATGGTCGGTGCACAGACAAACGTAATCTGCTGAATGAGTGATATCAGCAAGTGCATGTTCATTTAGTGGCTGCAGAGGTAAATCAAGTAATCCTAAATGCTCAGGATACAATTCACTAAGCAATTTATGTTTATCTAAACTTTGCGCTGATACATAACAACCAGTTAGCGAAAGAGTTGGATGTTTTGCTACTAAGCTAGCCAGTTCTGCGCCGCTGTAACCGCTGGCACCTATAATTACTACGTTCATTATTTACTCTTTATCTAAAATTAGTGACCACATTCCATGTTGTTTGTTTACACTAGGGTATAACCCAGCCAAACAGGTTAAATTTATGAGTGATAACTATCGTCGTATTATTTTCATGGCGTAACTTTAATATATTTATGCTTAAAAAGTGAATTGATATTCATAGTAAATACTTTTATATTATTATGCAATTAAAATGAATACTTATTTTGGAATTTTTTATGTCTCTGCCGTCATTTATTTCGATGTACCAGCAATTGATTGCTGCCCCCTCTATTAGTGCCATTGAAGATCATTTATGCATGAGTAATAAGAGTGTCATTGAACTCCTAGCGCAATGGTGTCAAAGCTTAGGTTTTACCTGTGAAATAATAGAATTAAAAGGCAACAAAGGCCGCTACAACTTATTAGCAAAACGTGGTCAAGGTGACGGCGGTTTAATGCTAGCAGGCCACACTGATACAGTGCCATTTGATGATAGTCGTTGGAATCACAACCCATTTAAATTAACTGAGCAAGATAATAAACTATATGGCTTAGGTAGCATTGATATGAAAGGTTTTTTTGCTTTTGTACTGCAGGCTATTAGTGAGCTTGATGAAAAGCAACAAACACAACCAATTTTAATATTAGCCACCGCAGACGAAGAAACCACTATGGCTGGCGCACAACAAATCTGTAAGCACCCAAATTTAAAGCCAAGTCGCTGTATTATTGGTGAACCTACTGATATGACGCCGGTATTTACTCATAAAGGTCATATGAGTACAGCAATAAGAGTTGTCGGCCGTTCAGGACATAGCTCAGATCCCGAACGGGGTCTTAACGCCATCGAAGTGATGCATAAAGTGATTACAAAATTGCTAATCTTAAAAGAACAACTTAAGAATAAATATTCAATAAATCACTTTGAAATTCCTTACCCAACGCTCAATTTAGGCAATATTCATGGGGGCGATAATGCGAATCGGATTTGCGGTTGCTGTGAAATGCACATTGATATGCGCCCTCTTCCTGGCTTAAGTGTACAAGAGCTGCAAGCATTGCTGCTTGATGCAACCTACGATATAAATCAGCAATACCCTAATTCGGTCAGTGTGATTGATTTACATGAGCCAATTCCAGCATTTATAGGAAGCACAGACAGCGCGTTAGTTAAACTAGCCGAAAATATAGCAGGGCAAAAAGCGGTGGCTGTTAATTACTGTACTGAGGCACCATTTATACAACAACTGGGTTGTGAAACCATCGTCATGGGACCGGGTTCAATTAACCAAGCGCATCAGCCCGATGAATATTTAGCGATGGAAAAAATAAAGCCTTCGCAACAAATTATCAGCAACCTCATAAAGGCGAGTTGCTTTTAATCAGTAACAAAAAAGACGCTATTAAGCGTCTTTTTTATAGCATTTATATTTAACCTGAACTCTGAGTAATAAATCTATCTCAAGCAGCTATTTTTAGCGCTAACTGCGTTGAATTTACTTGCAATAGGCTAGCTATTGACGCGTAAGTTCGCCTTGTTTTCACTGAAAATCTCTGGCTAGAGAAAATAAACATAAATATCATCTTTGATTCAATATGTTAGTAAATCTCTTAGCCAGAGTTCAGGTTAGTTACATATATTTTCGTAAATACTTTTTAAATACAGGGTCGGTTTGAGCTAGTTCTTTCTGCTCTTCTAATATCTCTTTTAATATTGCACCTGATGTAAGCGGATTCGCAAGCACCACTCTAAATACCACGGTTGGTTGGTTATCATATTGAACTGGCGTTAAACGTGTACGCGATACAAACGAGCGACCCGATTCACGTTGTCGTTTTTGCATGCTAGCAGTAAAGCGATTAAGCGCGGCAAAAATATCTAAACGGGTCTGTGCATCGGCCTGTGCTATCGCATTTTTAATTTGCTTAGGAACATAACGATAAGTTAATAAACACAGTTCGGGTTCTGATATTAATTCAAAGTCTTCATCTGCTTTTATCAAACCAGCAAAGTAACGTGCTTTTTTAATACTGCGATCGATAAGCATTTCGTAGCCTTTACGACCAATAACACGTAAGCAAGCATGCACTAACATCGCCATACCAGGGCGGCTCCCCTCAAGGGTATGGCTGCCTAAATCTTTAGAGCCTTTACGTAAAATATATTCAGCATGATGCTCTATGGCATCAGTTGCAGCAGGGTCTTTAAACAGCACCAAACCTGCTCCCATCGGTACATACATTTGTTTATGCGCATCAATAGTGATTGAATCTGCATGCTCAATACCTTTTAAAAGGTGCCTATGGGTATTAGAGAGTAAAGTAGCTCCGCCCCACGCCGCATCAACATGAAAGTGGCAATTAATCTCTTGTGCTAAATTAGCCATGTCTTCAAGTGGATCGATATTACCAGTTTCAGTCGTTCCGGCTACACCAATAATTGCCATCACTTTAATGCCTTGCGCTTCAAGCTCTAGCGCTTTTTCTCGCATAGCATCTACATCAACTTTATTATCAGCCGATGTTTTAATACCAATTAAATTCTCACGGCCAATACCTAGTAAATCTACCGATTTGCCCAACGAGTAATGACCTCGCTCAGAGATTAAAACCGCCAGTCCTTTGTAACCATAGTGGAGCATTCCCGCCACTAAACCTTGTGCAGCAATGCCTTTAAAGTTGCCATCCGCTTTCAATAAGCGGTTGCGGGCAATCCAAAGTGCTGTAATGTTAGCTACTGTGCCACCAGAGCAAAATGCTCCTAAAGAGGTTTTTGCACTGTGCATCCATTTAGAATAAAAGCCATCATTTTGTCCATAAGCTAAATGATGCATCATTCCTAAAACTTGACGCTCTAATGGGGTAAACGCTTTTGAGGTTTCTATTTTTACAAGGTTTTGATTTAGCCCAACCATTAATTTCGATAACGGCAGTAAAAAATGTGGCAGAGCAGACGTCATATGACCAATAAAGCTTGGCGCTGCGGTATGTACAGAATGAGCAACCAGCTGTTCCATAATATCTTGGGCATAGCAAGACACAAACGTTGGCTCTTCAGGGATAGCCGCCGATTGAAAATCTTTTTCTATTTCATGTAATGGTTTTTCAATTGCCGCGATATTTTCGTTTAAGAAACCTGCTAAATTACTCGAAATTTCAAGCTCTATTTTGCTCAAAGTTGAGTCAGGGGCCTCTGGAACGGTAAATATCCGTTTGAGGCTTTCTTTAGAGGCGACGGCACAACGCTTTTGATCCATCTTCATACCTAGTGTGTGACTAAAACACCTGTTAGTTTGTAAAACACGCTAATTTAAGGTGTTTTTAAGCAACGGCATTTCTAAAAAATTGCGCTAACTTTACTGCAATATGACAAAAATGTCTCGTTTTAAGCCATAAAAGACAATACAAAATAGATAACATTTCACTATTTTTTATATTTAGTACAAAGGGTAATTAAAATATTGGGCATTTATAATTTTTAAGTATAATAAATCTAACAAAAAATAAGGATGTTACATGCTAAAAGGAAATCTAAAATTAACTCGGTTGGCGCTCGGTACCGTCTTTTTTTTAGTCAGCTTAATAATCTACAGTTACTACACCTACACTGCCATCAATAGTGATGTGATACGCAGCATTGATAATCGTTTATTAAATGCAGCCACCAGCGTAAAGTACATTTTAGGTAGTGATTATCACGATAAAGTAGCGCAAGAAATTAGCTTTTCAAGCTATCAAAATAAAGCTGACCAGCTTTCGGCGTTGGCCAATGATTTAAATATAGATTATTTATATTCAATGGTACTGATTGATGAGAATGTTTATTTTACTGCCTCTAGTTACACTCAAGATGATCAAAATAACGGTAAAGTTACTCAGTTTTTAGATCTTTACCCCGAAGCCACGCCCATCAACATAGCTGCATTTTTATCAACATCCCCTATTTTTGAAACCTCAACAGCGCATCGCGGCCATTCTAAAACAGTATATATTCCTCATCTGGCAAAAAATGGCAGAACCTATATTACAGCTGCAGATATTAGCGTTGATAAAATTAGCAATGCGTTAAAAACAGACTTATATCAATCTATGTTTCATTTTTGCTGCGTAATTATTATTTTATTAATAGTTTATATTCTTTATTACTATGGAGTACGTCGTTCATTAATGAGCGACCATGCAAGCGGATTTGAAAATCATATTGCCTTAGAAAAACGGCTAAAAAAAAGCAATGAACATCATTTACAAATTGCGATTATTTTAGTGAACGAAATTGATAATATCAGCCGTTTTTTTGGCACAAAAACAGCCGATGAAGTGATGAAAAAGCTGCTCACTCACTTTAAGCAGCAAGCCCGTTTGCACGCACGTATTTATCGTATTGCAACTAATAAACTCGCTATTTTAACTGATAAAGAAACTCCCTTTGATGAGCTATATAGCATCATCCAGTCACATGATAAAAATATACCGTTTTTAAATCAGCCTTTTATTTATATTACCCTTAACGCTGGTGTAGCTAGAGGCAATAAGTCATTACTGCTTAAGAATGCTCATATTGCGTTACTGCAATCTAAGCAGGGCGATCAGAGCATAGTTAACTACTGTGAGGCAATTAACGACGCTAAATCTCTATATTTATATAATGTTGAAATAGCAAAAGAAATTCGTGAAGCATTTGATGCTCATCGTGTTGTTCCTTACTTCCAGCCGGTTATAAATACTCATACCGATGAAGTTATTAGGTATGATTGCTCACCGAGAATAGTCACTTCACAAGGGGAGATTTTAACCCCTGATACCTTTGCAAATGCACTAGATAGACTGCGTATGAATGGCATGTTAACCCATACCCTATTTACTCAATGTGTTTCACGTTTTCGTAAATCGGCAATTTGTTGGGAGCTAACAGTGTGCGCTGAAAACATTGCTGATCCCACTATTTATGATCATATTGCCTATGAACTTCATCGCTACCCTAATCCTGAAAATATCACTATTTCAATTTTAGAGTCGCAGGTTATTTCACATTACTACGAAATAAAGTCATTTATCGCAATGGTAAAAAGTAAGGGAGCAAAGGTGGTGATGCACTGCTGGGGTAATGAATTTATTAATACCCTCAATACGTTAAAAGTGGAGGTTGATGGTATTAAACTCGATGGTGCAATCACAAAGCAGCTGTTAAATGATGCAAATACGTCGCTATTTATAACCTATATCGCTGATACAGCTCAGCAGCTTGAACTTGAATTGGTTATTGAAGCGGTAGAAAGTAATACAGTTGCAGAGTTGCTCAGCCAGCTAAATGTAACGCTGATGCAAGGTAGCTACCTTGGCAAATCAACGCCACATGTTACTGACTTTAAAAAAGCAATGAATTAGTTATTAAGATTAATGGCTAGTCGGTGGCTTTGCTGACCACTGGCCCAGTACTTACGCTCAAAAGGGGTAATTGCTTCGTCTGATTCAAACAATACAGTTTCACATGGATGCCCTGTTAATTCGAGCGCTCTGGCAAACTCTTTAACATAGATATCCCAGTTACTGCGCACTTCAAGCAAACCACCTAGTTTTACAATAAAGGGGAAGATAGCCGCCCCATGCCAGCGCCGTTGAATGTGCTTAGACTTAGGCCACGGGTTTGGGTATAGCAAATAATGATGAGTAGGCTGCCAATTAGCAGCGACAGCTAAACGCCAAAAATCATTTAAGTCAGCTTGCACTAAAATGTATTGACCACTCTCAGTTTGTTTATACTCAACATCATGCTTATCAAGTCGGTGAGATGACTTATCAATGCCCACAACTAACGCATCAGGATGACGTTTCGCTAAATTAGCAGTGCTTTCGCCAACGCCACAACAGGAGTCTAGAATAAGCGGTCCATCAAAGGCTTGCACCTTAGCATTAACTTCATCAAATGCGGTTTGAGTATGCGCTGCAATTGGCTTTTTAAACTCGGCTTGTAAGTGTTTATTAACTATTTCATCAAGCTTTTCATGAAGTCCCGCTTGATTAGATACAATACTACGTGAATTTGCATCGCTCATTAGTGTCTTAGCCCCACACCTTTTTTAATTAGCGTAAGTGCTAAAGTAAATAATACGCTGATAAACACCAACAACACCGCAATCGCAACCGTTAAATCAACATCAGAAACACCTAAAAATCCGTATCTGAATGCGTTAACCATATAAATAATAGGATTTATTTGCGATACCATTTGCCAAAAATCAGGCAGTAAAGTGATTGAGTAAAACACCCCGCCTAAATAAGTTAGAGGCGTTAAAATAAAGGTCGGAATAATACTTATGTCATCAAAGCTGTTTGCATAAATAGCGTTGATTAACCCGCCCAAGGCAAACACCGCCGAGGTAAGAATAACAGTGGCTATAATCACAAAAATATTATGTATTTGTATATCTACAAAAAATAAAGAAACGCACGTTACAATAAAGCCCACCATAATGCCTCGGGTCATGCCTCCGCCCATATAACCCAACACAATGATGTAATTAGGCACAGGTGCAACCAATAACTCTTCAATACTTTTTTGAAACTTAGTTGAGTAAAAGCTCGAAGCCACATTCGAGTAAGAGTTTGTTATAACTGACATCATAATAAGGCCAGGAACAATAAACTCCATGTAACTAAAGCCGCCCATATCGCCAATACGCGAGCCTATTAAGTTCCCAAAAATAACAAAATATAAGCTCATAGTAATCGCTGGCGGCACTAAGGTTTGCACCCAAATACGCAAAAAGCGAATACACTCTTTAATCCAAATACTTTTTAAGGCTACGCCATATTTAAACATTTATTCGCCCCGCCCTTGCTCTAATAAACCTACAAATAATTCTTCTAATCGATTTGCTTTATTACGCATGCTTAGCACAGTATTACCTTGTTCGGTTAACGCGCTAAATACAGCATTAAGCCCTTGTGATTTAGCCACCTCAACTTCAATGGTGTGATCATCAGTCATGGTAAAATTATACCCTTCAAGCGTCACCGGATTGGTAGGCTGTTTTAAATCCAATACAAAGGTTTCTTTGTCTAATTTAGCCAACAAGGCTTTTATGGTGGTGTTTTCAACTATACGGCCGGTATCAATTATAGCGATGTTTTTACACAGTAGTTCGGCTTCTTCAAGGTAGTGAGTGGTTAAAATAATGGTCACGCCTTGTTCGTTGATTTGTCTTAAAAACTCCCACATTGAGCGGCGCAGCTCTATATCAACGCCCGCAGTTGGTTCGTCTAAAATAAGTAACTTTGGTTCATGCATTAAGGCGCGTGCAATCATCAAGCGACGCTTCATACCACCAGAAAGGGTACGCGCTTGCTTATCTTTTTTCTCAAGCAGCCCAAGTTGTGCTAAGTACTTGTCAGCACGTTTGTGCGCTTCGCCGCGCGGTACACCGTAGTAACCTGCTTGATTAACGAGTATTTGGCTTAGGGTTTCAAACTGACTGAAGTTAAACTCTTGTGGCACTAAGCCCAAGTTGGCTTTCGCCGCTTCAAGGTCGGTATCAATATCATGACCAAATACTTCAACTTTACCTTTGGTCTTATTTACCAAAGAAGATATCACCCCAATAGTGGTTGATTTACCCGCTCCATTTGGACCTAACAGTGCAAAAAAGTCACCTTCATGCACTTGTAAATCAACGCCTTTTACTGCCTCAACCCCATTTTTGTAAACCTTGGTAAGGCCTTCAATATTTAAAGCAATATTTTGCTTATTCATTTCTTACCCTCACCATAACCCCAGCGCTTTGTGAGATTATGTTCAATATTTAAATGATCTAAAATTCGCGCCACCATAAAATCAACTAAGTCTTCTATGCTTTGTGGTTGATGATAAAAACCAGGTGCAGCGGGCATGATAGTGACCCCTAAACGCGACAATTTAAGCATATTTTCTAAGTGAATTTCGCTAAACGGGGTTTCGCGTGGCACTAAAATAAGTTGGCCTCGCTCTTTTATCACCACATCGGCGGCGCGCTCTAATAAATTATCTGATGCGCCGACTGCAATCGCAGACACAGATCCTGCGCTACATGGACATACTACCATTTTTTTCGGCGCTGCAGAGCCCGAAGCTACAGGGCTGAACCAGTTATCTTTGCCAAATACCTTTAATTGTTCGCTCTTGGCGTTAAATAATGCACTTAACTGCTCGGTAGCTTTATCTTCATTCCCTGATAACTTTATATTAGACTCGGTATCAAAAACTACACGCGCGGCACTTGAAATAAGCACATACACTTGAAATTGTTGTTCAAGTAACACTTCCAACAGCCTTAATCCATATGGTGCGCCTGATGCGCCACTAAATGCTAAGGTAATTGTATCTTTAAATTGCACATTATTCTCCGCTGTATTTATCGGCCAAACCATCAACAAGTTGCTGATGAAGACCATTAAAACCACCATTACTCATAATTAAAACATGTTGATTTGGCTCAATATTCTCAAGTACTGTATCAATAATAGCGGTTGTAGAATCAAAGCATTGCATACCCGCTTTGTCAGCTTGCTCTTTAAGTGACCAGTTTAAATTTTCTGGCTCAAATAACAGCACGTCGTCTGCATCGCGAAGTGAATCGAGAAGTGTAAATTGATGCACTCCCATTTTCATGGTGTTAGAGCGCGGCTCTAAAATCGCAATAATTTTTTCATCCCCCACTTTAGCACGCAGCCCCGCAAGTGTTGTTTGAATCGCGGTTGGGTGATGGGCAAAATCGTCATACACTTTAATATGATTAATATCTGCTTTAAGCTCCATTCGCCTTTTTGGGCTTATAAATTCACTCAAAGCTTCAATACTGTGTTCTATTGCAATTCCCACATGGCGTGCTGCTGCAATAGCCATCATGGCATTTTTAACGTTATGCTCACCAATCGCTTGCCAGCTAACAACGCCTTGTAACTGCCTATTTAGTAAAACATTAAATTGAGAACCATCGGCTTTGAGTAATTCATAACTCCAATCATCACCTAATGTTTCGCTCTCGCTCCACAACCCTTTTGCAATCACATCGCTCAGTGCTTCATCATTTTTTGGCCAAAGCACTTTGCCGCTTTGCGGTAGTGTACGTATCAAATGGTGAAATTGTTTTTTAATTGCGTTTAAATCTTCAAAAATATCAGCATGATCAAATTCAAGATTATTTAAAATAAGTGTTCGAGGTAAATAATGAACAAACTTACTGCGTTTATCAAAAAAGGCCGTGTCGTACTCATCGGCTTCTATAACAAAAAATGGCGTTTGCCCAACTCGCGCAGAAAGACCAAAGTTTTGTACAATTCCGCCAATTAAAAAGCCCGGTTTTAAACCCGCATATTCAAGTATCCACGCCAACATACTGGCGGTGGTTGTTTTACCATGAGTTCCCGCCACAGCCAGCACCCATGAATCTTGTAATAAGTTACGTTTTAGCCACTCAGGTCCTGAAGTATAAGGCAGGCTCTTATCGAGTACATATTCAACACACGGGTTACCACGGCTCATAGCATTACCAATAACAACGATATCTGGAGCTGGCTCTAGTTGAGATACGTCATAGCCCTGTGTTAGTTCAATACCCAGTTCTTGTAACTGAGTACTCATTGGTGGGTAAACGTTTTGATCTGACCCAGTAACGTGGTGACCCAATGATTTAGCTATAGCGGCAATACCACCCATAAATGTGCCACAAATACCCAAAATATGTATATGCATTTACTATCCTTTCATCCTGCGCGGAGTTTGCTCTAGGGCAAAATTTAATGGCGTTATAATGCCAAAATTTAGCTTAAGTTACCATTAACCCTTGGCGCAAATAAAAAAGCCTCCCAAAGTGGGAGGCTTTCCTGAAGATTAATAACTTATAGCATTAAAAAGAATATTAAACCGACACCTAATAATAAACGATAAATAACAAATGGTAGCATTCCCATTCGCTCAATCACTTTTAAAAACATAAAAATACAAGCATAAGCTGATAAAAACGACAGCACTACACCTAACAATAATGCCGTCCAATCTACGATATGATCGCCAAGGGCAAGCTCTGCAGTATAATAAAGACCCATCATTGAAATGATTGGAATAGCTAATAAAAACGAAAAGCGCGCTGCACTTTGTTTGTTCATACCTAACATTAAACCCGCTGTCATGGTAATACCTGAACGTGAAGTGCCAGGGATCATTGCAACGGCTTGTGCAAAGCCAATAATGAGGGCCGTTTTCCAGTTTA
Organism: Pseudoalteromonas sp. 11L1; assembly: GCF_055397545.1. The sequence goes on from NZ_AP041141.1 coordinate 3,337,554, forward strand.
GCTGATAGATTGTTTTTATTTGCTTACCTTTGGCATCGGCGTACCAAAGCAATAGACCAAATACGATTGTTGTGGTCGCAATCACCCATGCACTGCGTAAGTACAGTTCAACAAAATCTTTTAATAACAAGCCTAAAATAGCTGCTGGCACAGTACCTAAAATGATCCACCAACCTAGTTTGCTATCATCTGTTGTGCCCTGCACGCCAAACGATTTAAACCAAGCACCGAGTATATCGGCTACTTCTTTACGGAAATAAATAACAACCGCAATTAAAGTGCCTACGTGAACAGCAACATCGAACGCTAACCCTTGATCCTCCCAGCCTAAAATTTGTGATGGTAAAATTAAGTGTGCCGAACTCGATATAGGTAAAAACTCAGTAAATCCCTGAATTAGGGCTAAAACAATTATTTCTATAATACTCATGGGTTAGAAAACTCCACCTTCCATAGCTTTTGTTGAGGGTTGTTATATGCATTCCATATTTGGGCAATCGTTTGTTTTGCTACCGGATGATAAAAATCAGGGGCCACCTCAGCTAAAGGCTGCAAGACAAAGGCATTTTTAGTAATTTCGTCACGCGGTAATTGTGCTGGGCTCTCGCAAATTACATCATCATAAAAGAGTAAATCGAGATCCAGTGTACGTGGGCTAAACTTTTTATCATTTGCTTGGCGACCATTGTCGCGTTCAATTTGTTTTAATAACGCGCAAACATCAACAAGCGCCATGTTAGTGGTGGCTGCAAGTACTGAGTTATAAAAGTTATTACCGGCAAAACCCACAGCTTCACTTTCAAATACTGATGAGTGATGTGTGTTTTCAAAGTGATGATTTAACGCCACTAGAGCACGCCGAATATGCTCAGCTTTATTAATGTTTGACCCTAGGCTAATAAATATCTGCGCCATTTAAGCCGTAGCCTTAATGCGCGTAATCTCTACACCCACTGTTTGCGCTTGTGGAACTGCAGCAGGCTTGCTAACTTTTATTGTTACTTGAGGAGTATTAAATTCGGTTAAGATAATTTGCGCTAATTGCTCCACCAGCGTTTCTAAAAGCTCGACTGGTTTAGCCGTACTGTGCTCGATAACTCGCTCACTTACCTTAGCGTAATCTAATGCTAAGTTAATATCGTCGTTTTGTGCTGCAGGCTTAATGTCGCTTAGCATTTCAATATCAAAGTATAGGCTTTGTTTACTTTTCTTTTCAAAATCATACACCCCGATAATCGTTTCGACATGCAATTGTGATATAAATACCTTGTCCATTGATACTCCAAATGACTGTAACAAGTCACTGAGTTAATTACATATTGTATCAATCAAATTAATACTGTATATACTTTAATCAGTGTTTAAATATACTAAAATTACTTCTACAATAGAATAATTACAAAATTGCGAGTAATTTAAGAAACCCGTAAATTTTGACGCCAATAATAGCTTAAAAGTAATGATTAAAAAATAAGGAAGCGCGTGTTAGTCATTTTAATGTTTGTATTAGCCTATTTGCTCGGCTCGATTTCATCGGCCATTTTAGTGTCGCGGCTATTCAAACTTCCCGATCCACGCACAAATGGCTCCAATAACCCAGGAGCAACCAATGTTTACCGTTTAGGCGGCGCTCTCCCCGCATGCTTAGTTTTAATATTTGATATTTTAAAGGGTACTATTCCTGTTTGGGGTGCTTACTTTTTAAAACTTGAGCCGCTAGAGCTTGGTTTAATTGCGGTTGCAGCATGTTTAGGGCACATGTACCCATTATTTTTTAGTTTTAAAGGGGGTAAAGCGGTCGCAACAGCATTTGGCTCGTTACTGCCGATAGGGCTCTCTTTGGGTGGGTTATTGATTGGTACTTGGCTGATTATTGTCGCGATTACCCGCTACTCATCGCTTGCAGCGTTAGTAGCTGTGACGCTAGCGCCTTTATATACATGGTGGATAAAGCCGTTATATACCTTACCCGTGACCTTTATTACGCTACTGATCATTATTAGGCATCGCACTAATATTGTGCGTTTATTTAAGGGTGAAGAACCAAAAGTAGGGACTAAACAAGCCCCTACAAATGATAAGAAGTAATAACTAACCTAGGTTCTGGTTAACTATATTGCTTCTAGGCTATCGATTGGCCAGCGTGGTTTAGTTTTCATATCAAGCGAAGCAAACTGTCCCGCTTTTAAACGCTGCATACCAGCATAAGCAATCATTGCGCCATTGTCGGTACAAAACTCAGTGCGTGGGTAATACACTTCGCCCTTCATACCTTGCATCACACGCTCTAGTTGCAAACGTAGTTGCGTATTAGCACTTACACCACCGGCTATGACTAAACGTTTAATACCCGTTTGTTTTAGTGCTCGCTTACACTTAATCACTAAAGTATCTATAACGGCTGTTTGAAATGCATGGGCAATATCTGCTTTAGTTTGCTCGTCACTATCATTTTCACGAATAGCAATCGAAGCGGCGGTTTTTAAGCCACTAAAGCTAAAATCAAGACCAGGCTTATCTGTCATCGGGCGCGGAAAAACAAATCGTTTGGCAACGCCTTGCTCAGCCATTTTAGCTAAACGAGGACCGCCAGGGTAATCAAGCCCAAGTAATTTAGCCGTTTTATCAAATGCTTCACCTGCAGCGTCATCTACCGACTCACCCAATACTTCGTATTGGCCAATGCCCGCGACCTTTACCATCATGGTATGACCGCCAGATACGAGTAAAGCTATAAATGGAAATTCGGGAACGTTTTCCTCAAGCATTGGCGCTAATAAATGCCCTTCCATGTGATGCACTGCCACCGCAGGAATATCCCAACCATACGCTAAAGAGCGACCAATTGAGGTACCTACTAACAAAGCCCCTACTAAACCTGGTCCTGCCGTGTAGGCAATACCGTCTAAATCTTCAGGTCCACAGCCAGCTTGTGCAAATGCCGCATCGATAAGCGGCAATGTTTTACGTACATGATCGCGAGATGCAAGCTCAGGTACCACACCACCGTAATCAGCATGTACTTTTACTTGGCTATATAATTGATGAGCCAGTAGCCCTTTTTCATCATCATAAATAGCAATACCAGTTTCATCGCATGATGATTCAATGCCTAAAATTCGCATTGTTAATTCTCCTGCCACCTAACAAGGTGTTTAAAACAAATAACTTAAAGTGCTAAACCAATGTTAGTTTGGCCATCAGCAAGGACATGCTTTTTCAATGCTTTTACATTTTCAGCAGTAATACGCCCCATAGCTTCTACAAAATCAATTAGTTCACCTAATACCTCTATTTCGTATTGCATTAGTGGGTGTTCACGTACTGCTTTGTTATCAGCAACATCCCCTTCAACCGTCATTTGATACTCAATAAAGCGAGCCACAGTTGCCTGCGATATTTTACTCACATTAACAAATTCTTGCTCGTCTTGTGCTAAAAGGCCATGCATTAAGCTCAATAATGAGGTGGCAGCGTCAATGGCAGGGTAAGTGCCAAACATATCAAAATCAGCAAGTTCAGGTACATTAGGCTCAATTTTTTCGACTTGCTTTTCTAAATCAATCTTACTTTTAGGAAGCAGTATCTTTTCCCAACATACATTTAAAGCATTACGTAAAATAACCTCATCGCCAAAACCGGTAGCCTCACTAAACAGTCCATAATTAGGCAACATACGCTCTATTAACGCACTGGCCAATACCGCTTTTTGCAGGTAATTTAACTCTCTAATACGCTGAAAATTATTCGCTTTTGTCATTCTTTAAAGTCCCACATGACCAACAAAAATCAAATGTTGATCCATTATGCTCATTACAGTTAGGGCACACCCAATCTGGAGCGGATTGTTTTACTTGCTGATAGTTTACCAATATTTCGCGTGCATGGCGCTCTTTTATCGCATAAACCTGCACACTTACTTGTGTTTGCTCAAACGGGATCTCGCCCATTGCACCTTGCAGCATTTCGCCTTTAATTTGACACTCAATTCCCGCATTCAGAATCAATCCTTTTATTATATTGGCCTCTAAACTATTTTCTGCGTTATAAAGCGTAACCCAATCAAATGATGTTATATTTGAATCGCTGTTATTAATATTTTGCAATATCCACCTCATTTACTTTATGTGTACAATTTGCCTGCGTAACCTAAAGCAAATAATATGATTTAAGGACACATTATGACGCTAACTACTCCAGGTTTACTTTTTCCAGCAATCTCGTTGTTGTTACTCGCCTATACAAACCGATTTTTAGTGCTAGCGCAACTAATACGAGAACTGAATGCGCGTGAAGGGGAATCTATTCGTCCTGTTGTGGTGGCGCAAATAACCAACCTTAGAAAGCGAATAAAATTAATAAGAACCATGCAAGTATACGGAGTCGCTGCTTTTTTATTATGTACGCTATCTATGTTCGCATTATTTATAGAATTTAATACCACGGGCATTATTTTATTTGGTGTCAGTTTAAGTTGCTTAAGCCTATCTTTGCTTACCTCCTTATTTGAAATTCACATTTCTTGTGATGCCATAGAAATTGAATTGCAAAACATCGAAAATAAGCCTTTAAGCAACAGAGTGAGTAAAAATTTTATTGAGCCTAACTCTAAAAGCAAAAACAGCAATTAACAAACCGAAATTCTATGAAAACGGTTATAAAATTGCACAAATTAGGCTAATGATAAAACCCAACAGTTACTTAACATTACCCAAAGGTATAACAACTTTTAGCAACTATTCTCTTTAAATAAGGCAAAAAGAAAGTTAATCTAATGAGGTGGTTAAAAACATTACTTCAACTGAACTATAGGGATATAAAGTCAGTATTTAATCTGTAATTCCCCTAGCTTACCTATAAAAAAGGACTATATAGTGAGATTTGAACAATTAGAACAGTTTGTAGCGCTTGGCCTACTTCGTCATTTTAGGCAAGCTGCAGAACAAACCCAAATTAGCACATCTGCGTTAACTCGTAGTATTCAAACTCTTGAAACAGAACTTGGCTATGAGCTTGTTACTCGCTCTACTCGCTCAGTTAAATTAACTCAAGCGGGGGAGCTTTTCCTCGACTTTGCAAAAAATACCCTCAATGAGCTAGAACAAATAAAACATCGTGCTTTTCAGTCAATTAATGGCACTGAAGAGAAAAAATTGGTTATTGGTTACACCACAACAACTAGCAGCATAGTACCAATTACCTGCGGTGAATTTTTAAGCCAATACCCGCATGTTAAAATCGAAATGCAGCTACAAAACAAAACTGAGCTTCATAGAAAGTTACTTCAAGGCGAAATTGACATTAGTGTATGCTCGCAAATAGTCAATAGCATTGGTAGCGACATACAATTACCTGATCAGCTTATTTTATTTTGTTCAAAACAACATCCTTTAGCAAATAAAAGCGATATTAGTAAAAAAGAACTCGAAAGTTATCCAATGTTCAGTTGTTTTTCACAGTCAAAACAAGTGCAATCAATGCTTAATGAAGTAGTAGACTCATTAAATAAAGTATCAACTATTAAAGTGGGCAGTATTGAGCAGGTCATGGCTGGACTTGAAAAATCAGACCATTTTGCGATTGCCGGTATTGAACACACCAGCTCTGTGGCAGAAAACCAAAATTTGATTCAACTTAAAACTAATAACGATATTAGCCATGAGCAACTTATTGTGCAAACCAGCCAACAAATAGAAGCAGGTGAGCATGTTGACCACTTACTCTCGCTAATAAATAAAGTCTCAAAAGCATAACATTACACCATGCGCTTTGGTGAACGCGATAAATTTGTAGCTTTAAAGTTTTTTTACATTAAACTAACGCTCCCTACTATTATGACTAGCGTTAATGAACAACTTTACAGCTTCTGGAATTTATCTAGAGCAGATTGAAACGCATGGTTATGCCATTATTGAAAACGCCATTGATAGTGACCTAATCTTTGATTTAATGGCAGATTGCTACAGAATAAATCCACACTTTAGCCTTGCTGGTATTGGTCGATTAAATAACTTGCAAATTGATAATACAGTTCGTAAAGACAAAACCTATTGGTTTGATGGCAGTTCAAATGCACAACTTGGCTACCAGCAAGTAATGGAAGCAGTTCGTAATACGCTTAATCGAACTTTCTTTATGGGTTTGTTTGATTATGAATGTCACTATGCAAAATATACGCAAGGTGATTTTTATAAAAAACATGTAGATGCATTTAAAGGTCGTTCAAACCGTGTTTTTACTACCGTATTATATTTGAACTCTCCAGAGGAAGGTGGAGAGCTAGTTATTTACAAGCCTAAAAGTAAAGACATAGAAATAGTAATAAAACCCACGGCAGGCACTTTGGTATTATTTGAAAGCGAACGCTTTGTACATGAAGTACTTCCTGCTGTTGATAACCGCTATTCGATTGCTGGTTGGTTCAGAAAAAACGCGTCAATTAGTGGCATTATCGACCCACCCCGTTAAGCAAAAACGGGGTAAGAAAATAATAAACCAATAAAAATAGCCAGTCCTACGTAATGGTTATTTAAAAATGCTTTAAAGCAATTATCTCGCTGGCGTAAATGAATCAAACGCTGTTGATACACAAGTAACATTGCTGCAATAGCTAATCCCAACCAAAAACTAAATCCTATTTGATTCATCAACCCAATTAAAACCATCAACGCAAAAAAGCTAAAGTTAAGTAGCGCTATAATATGGCGGTCATAACTGGCGAATAAAATAGCGGTTGATTTTACTCCTATTTTTAAATCATCGTCTCTATCAACCATTGCGTACATAGTGTCGTAAGCCACCGTCCAGCAAATATTGGCAATAAATAGCAACCATGCCTGCACGGGTAGAGAGTTTATTGATGCCATAAAAGCCATAGGGATTGCCCAACCAAAAGCCGCACCCAATACAACTTGAGGAAGTTGTGTGTAACGTTTCATAAAGGGATAACAAAACGCTAATCCAAGTGCACCAAACGATAACAAAATAGTATTGGTATTAAGCAGTAATACTAATAAAAAAGCGATGACAACGAGTAATAAAAACAAACTAATGGCTTCGCCACTACTTACCGCTCCGGTCGCTAGCGGCCGCTGACAAGTACGCTTTACTGAGCCATCAATTTTTCTATCTGCAAAGTCATTGATAACGCACCCTGCGCTACGCATAACTATTACCCCAAGGGTGAACACAATAAAATTTGTTAAGCTAGGCAAGCCATCATTCGCTATCCACAGTGCCCAATAAGTTGGCCAAAGTAGCAATAAGGTGCCTATGGGCTTATCAATTCGCATTAACTGGATGTAATAGGGAATATGATTAACAGACAAAGCGGCTAGTTTCATGAGTATAAGTAAGCTCCTGGTAAAAAAACCTCACAGACCAAAAATTGATAGTTATGTAAAGAAAATACGCTGCGTCTGCCCAGTAAAGAGCGATTCGGTAAATTAAGTTCGCTCACCAGTGATTGAAATGAGTGGCTATCATCAAAGCGCGCAATTTCAATATCGGTACGCTTTAACGCAGGATCTTGAAAGATTACATCACCTAACGGGCGTTCTCCCATATTGTGCAGCTGATTGTTTGTATTGTTACTTGTTATTGGCAACCAACTTTGAGCATAAACAATCGGTTGTTCATCACACAACAGTAACACTTCACGGTTAAGTACTGTACTTACCTGCTCACTTAATAGCGTTTGCTGTGATTGCGAAAGGTCTACTTTTTGCTCACTCAACACTTTTACAGCAAAACGCTGAGACTGACTTTTTAATTTAGCCGTTAAAGAATGCGGTTCAAATAACCACTCTTTCTCAGCGTTAGATAAGCCAGTGACTTGAGCGGTACTCTGCCAATCAGCAGATAAAGAAAGAGGAAAAGTAATCACAATAACTCTACTTGAAAAAAATCTGAGAGATCATAACATTGCCAACGAATTTGAAAAAGCGCGATTTACTCAATACCAAGCACATCTTGTGTCATAAAAAGCTAACCAGCATTTGACTCTCTCTATTGCCTATCCCAAACTTGAGTCCAGAGTACTTTTACAAACACAACAAATAACAGCATCTTGCTGTATCTTATTTACTAATAAGTATAAACTATTTGTAATTAGTTTACGGAAACGCTTTTGAAATGAAAAAAACAGTATTTACAGGCCTTTTTATTCTTTTAGTCAGCCTAAATAGCTTATCAGCACGTGCTGAGTCTACTGTGGGTTATTTTGGGTTTGAGCCAGACATTATTACCAATTACATTGGCCCATCGAGTAAAAAAATGGGTTACGTTCGTGTCACGGTAGATTTAATGCTAAACAAAACATCCGATATTGCCATTGTAGAACACCACACCCCGCTGTTACGTGATGCGCTAGTAGAGATATTATCAAAAGAGCCTGAAAACAAAATAAAGTCTTTAACAGGGCGTGAGCAAATTCGCCTTAAAAGCGCAGAAAAACTAAAAAGCTTACTTAAGGAAGAAACAGGCCAAGAAATAATCCGAGACCTGTTATTTACTAAATATTTATATCATTAGGCGCTTTTTGTTTTAAAAAGCTGGGCGGTATAGGCAAAAGCCATACCGCTAACAAGCCCACCTAAGTGTGCCCAATTAGCCATTCCAACAAATAATACATCTGCAAAACCAAGTACTAACCATACCAGCATAAAACCAACAATTGCGGTTGTAACCAGTGCAGGCTGTTTAGGGTTAAGCGCGCTGTAAATCCAACAAAAGCCTAATAACCCATATACAACACCGCTAAGCCCACCAAAGTTAGGACCGACCATTAAGTACTGTGCCCAATTACTTATTAAAGCGGTAGCTAAAAACAGCCCGATTAAACTCGACTTACCACATTGCTTTTCAATGTTGTCACCCAGCGATACCCACCAGATTAAGTTAAACACAATATGCATAGCGCTAAAATGCACAATAGCAGGTGTTAACCAGGTAAGTGGTGATGCAGGATTGAACTGCAACGCCATATAAATAGGCTCAAACGCACCAAATAAAAAAGCAACATAAACAACAATGCTGAGAATACTAACACCTTGATTAAGCCAGCTTAAGGCTTTAAAGCGGGCGACTAAATTAAGCGACTGCCCTTGATACTTTAGCGGTGACTGCGTAGTACCTACTTGCCATGATGCTTGTTGGTAACGCTCATGATTAGGGTTTTTAGCAAATTCGTTCCATAAAGGCTGCACTGTATGAAAGTCTTCAGGTGCCACACTAATAACAAGCGTATGGCCATCCTCAGTACGAATTTGCCCTGAAAGCCCTTGGCTTTTTAGGTAATCTATAAAGCCCTGTGCAGCACGGGGGTTAGTTAGACTGCCTAGCTCTATCATCGTGCTACTTTATCCTTGTAAGCGGCTTCCCACGCAGTAAAACCGCCATCCATGCTGTAAACATCTTCAAAGCCTTGCTCTACTAAGTAACTTGCTGCACCCTGTGAGCTCATGCCGTGATAACAAACAATAATAATCGGCTGGTCAAACTCTTTTTCCATCATAAATTGGGCGATATTTGCATTTGAAAGCGCTTCAGAGCCAGGAATGTGCCCTGTCTGATACGAGTTAGGATCGCGAATATCAGCAATCACCACATCTTCTTTGTCTAGCAGTTCGAGGGTTTGTGCGATTGATATATGTTTAAATGCCATAGTGCTCTCTTATAATTACAAAAAAGGCGACAAATGCCGCCTTTAATTCTCTTAACAGTGGATAATTAATCCCAGTTAAGAATTACTTTACCCGATTGGCCTGAAATCATCATATCAAAGCCAGCTTGGAAGTCATCAATTGAATACTGATGAGTAATAATTGGTTTTAAATCAAGTCCTGATTGAATCAAGCTGGCCATTTTGTACCAAGTTTCAAACATCTCACGACCGTAAATACCTTTGATCACTAAGCCTTTAAAAATTACTTGATTCCAATCGACCGCCATATCTGAAGGTGGAATACCTAACATAGCAATTTTGCCGCCATGATTCATGTTATTTAGCATGGCATTAAATGCACTCGGAACACCTGACATCTCTAAGCCAATATCAAAGCCTTCGGTCATACCTAGATCTTTAGCTACATCTTCAAGCTTTTCATTTGCAACGTTTACAGCACGCGTTGCGCCCATTTTACGCGCTAAGTCTAGGCGGTATTCATTTACGTCGGTAATAACCACATGACGTGCACCTACATGTTTAGCTACAGCTGCAGCCATAATACCAATAGGACCTGCACCAGTGATTAATACATCTTCACCCACTAAATCAAACGATAAAGCGGTATGTACTGCATTACCAAACGGGTCAAAAATAGAGGCCAGTTCATCGCTAATATTATCTGGGATTTTAAACGCATTAAATGCTGGGATCACTAGGTACTCAGCAAATGCACCTTCGCGGTTAACGCCCACACCGGTTGTATTTCGGCATAAATGAACGCGTCCAGCACGACAGTTCCGACAATGACCACAGGTTATATGACCTTCACCCGATACACGGTCACCAACTTCAAAACCGCGAACTTCTTGTCCCATGTCAATTACTTCACCCACGTATTCGTGGCCAACCACCATAGGCGTAGGAATGGTGTTTTGTGCCCACTCATCCCACTTATAAATGTGAACATCGGTGCCACAAATAGCCGTTTTACGTATCTTAATTAACAGATCGTTATGGCCTACTTCAGGCTTTGGCGCATCTGTCATCCAAATGCCCGGTTCTGCTTTTAACTTTGATAATGCTTTCATAATCCACACTCAATTAAAAAATCGCGACTATAACCGCGATTTAACAAGAAAATTAAATAACACCAATCTCTTTACCAATACGGGTAAATGCTGCAATGGCTGTATCAAGCTGTTCCTTGCTGTGCGCTGCAGAAATTTGGGTACGAATACGCGCCTGACCTTTTGGTACAACAGGGAATGAGAATCCAGTTACATAAATCCCTTCGGCCAAAAGCTTATCAGCCATAAGTGACGCTACTTTTGCATCCCCTAGCATCACTGGAATAATCGCATGATCTTTACCTGCACAGGTAAAACCTGCCGTTTCCATTTGCTCGCGGAAGTATTTAGCGTTTGACCATAGCTTAGCGCGAAGCTCACCGCCATTTTCAAGCATTTCTAGTACTTTGATTGACGCTGTTACAATTGAAGGCGCTAATGAATTTGAGAATAAGTAAGGACGAGAACGCTGACGAAGCCACTCAACAATTTCTTTTTTACCTGAGGTATAACCACCAGAAGCTCCACCAAGCGCTTTACCTAAGGTGCCAGTAATAATATCGACACGGTCGAGTACATTACAGTACTCAGGTGTACCTTTACCGTTTTCGCCAACAAAACCAACGGCATGTGAGTCATCAACCATAACGAGTGCGTCATATTTATCGGCTAAATCACACACTGCTTCTAAATTACAAATAACGCCATCCATTGAGAACACGCCATCAGTAGCAATTAGTTTAGTTTTAGCACCGGCTTCATCGGCTGCAATTAATTGCTTTTCTAAATCTGCCATATCGTTATTTGCATAACGGAAACGCTTTGCTTTACATAAACGAACACCATCAATAATAGAAGCATGGTTTAATGAATCAGAAATAATCGCATCGTCTGCACCTAAAATAGTTTCAAACAAGCCTGTATTCGCATCAAAACATGATGAATACAAAATGGTGTCTTCAGTCTCTAAAAATTGACTGATTTTTCTCTCAAGCGTCTTATGAATATCTTGTGTGCCACAAATGAAACGCACAGATGCCACACCGAAACCATGGTCATCTAAACCTTTTTGTGCAGCTGCAATTAGCTCTGGGCTGTTAGCTAAACCTAAGTAGTTGTTAGCACAAAAATTAATAACTTTATCACCTGATGCCACTTCAATTTGAGCTTGCTGCTGTGAAGTGATAACACGTTCATTTTTGTACAAACCTTCAGCTTTAACGTCTTCGATTTGCTGTTGTAATTGGCTAAAAAAAGCAGATGCTCTCATCTGTGATCTCCATTTGGTTGAACGGGTTAAACAGCAGACGCGTTGCTGCTATTTATAATGCGGGTATTGTAAAAGTTTAAGCGCCAAATTGCACTGTTTGTCATTCGTCGCAAATTAGCTAATTGGCAGGAAAAGCTGCCAGTTTACAGGCATGAGATATATATTAAATGAGATCAGCAAGCAAAACAGGAAGTTCCTTGATTGAGTCACAAACATAGTCAGCGGACTTTACGGCTTGCTCATCAACTGTTTGCCCCGAACGTACCAATACTTTAGTGCGTATATTGGCGCTTATAGCAGCTTGCATATCACCTCGTTTGTCCCCCACCATCAAACTCAGTGCAGGGTCGATATGATGATCTTTCATTCCTTGAAGTAACATACCAGGCGCTGGCTTTCTGCAATCGCAATCTGTTAAATACGCTGGTAATGCATTTTCAGGATGATGAGGACAAAAGTAAACATCAGTAATTTCAATTTGATGATGACTAAACTGCGCTTTCATCCATGTGTTAAGGGCAAAAAAATCGGCTTCTGAGTAATAACCTCGACCAATCCCTGATTGGTTCGTTACAACAATTATTTTGTAGCCCGCGTCATAAAATGCTTTACACGTTGAAAACACACCCTCTATAAATTCAAACTCTTCGCTTTTAAATACATAGCCATGATCAACATTTACTACACCATCACGGTCTAAAAAAAGCGCCTTATTTGTGTGTTTACCATTCATAATAACGACTCTTTTTTAACAACATGGTCAAACATTTCTTTTACTGTATCCGTAGTTATTTGACTCATTAAATCATCGCCTTTAACCCGAGTACCCCAAGGTAATTGCTCGGCGGTTTTACCTGTTTGCTTTAATAAGTTTTGGTGATAAACCTCAACCACGTAATCTTGGTATAAATAAGGCCCCGTTCGCGCTGGGTTTGAATGCGCATATAGACCAATAACCGGTGTGCCAACAGTCACCGCCATATGGGCTGGGCCTGTATCGGGCGCAAGTACTAAACCCGCACGCTTAAGTACGCACAATAATTCTTTGAGTTTTGTTTTACCCACCAAGTTCAGAATGGGTGAATCAGAGTGCTTAATGATGTTATTTGCTAAATTAATTTCCAGTTCAGTCGGTCCACCAGTTAATACTATTTTAAAACCTTGCGCATTGGCATAATCCGCAAGCGCGGCATAGCGTTCGGCTAACCAGTTACGCTGTGCTTTACTTGCTGCTGGCGAAATAACGAATAGCTTATGTGATAAATAATCGTCACCTAACAGCTCATCAGCTTTAGCTTGATCTTTGTCGGTGTAGGGCATATTCCAAACAGGGACATAATCATCAACACCAATCGCTTGAGCAAAGCCTTTAAACCCCTCTAAAACATGCGCCTGAGACTGGGCTTTAATGCGTTTATTAATAAATAAACTATGTAGCTCTTTTGAGCGAGCCCAGTCAAAACCAATTTTAACTTTGGCAGGAATACAGCGAGCGACAAAACCAGCTCTTAAAGCCACTTGCATATTAAGCAGTACATCAAAACACTGCCCTTTGAAGGTTTGCTTTAACTGTTTTAGTGCCGTTTTCCCTTGTTTTTTATCAAATACAACAAGCTCAACGCCAGGCAAATCTGCTAACAGCATCGCCTCGACCTTCCCTATCACCCATGTAATTTTAGCATTTGGATGCGCTTTTTGAATTGCTTGTACTGCACTCACTGCATGGCATACATCACCAATGGCAGAAAGACGTAAAATACAAATTGATGTGTAAGTAGGCGCTGAAGTCACACGTTTCCTTGGGAGTAAAATAGTTAAACCCGATCTTAAATTATAATCGCGTCATTGCAAGTACTTATCCTTAGCCTGAAAACACGTTAATATGTGCACATATTTAAGCGAATTCTATGAGCTATGTTTAATCAACACGTCAAAAATAACCATGTCATTTTAAGCCATCCTCAATATAGCACCGAAATAGAGTTAGATTGGTTTGAGCCCAATTTCTGGCAACAACAGCAAAAAATTGTCGGCGCTAAAAAGGGGCGTGCAACTGCTTGGTTTTTTAAACACGCAGATTTAACGGCTGTGTTGCGCCATTATTGGCGTGGCGGCCTAATAGGAAAACTACTCAGCGATCAATATTTATACTTCGGACTTGAGCATACCCGCGTTTATCAAGAGTTTAGCTTAATGACTCGATTAATAGAGTTAGGCTTAAATGTACCAAAGCCTATTGCAGCTAAAGTGAGCCGACATGGCTTTATTTACCGAGGTGATATTATTACTGAAGCGGTTAGCGGCGCTAAAAGTATATTAGATATACTGATTGAACGCACATTGAGTGAAGCTGAGATAAAAAAAATAGCGCAAACTATTGCCCAATTTCATAGTAAAGGGGTTTATCACGCTGATTTAAATATTAATAATATTTTATTTGATGACTCTGGTGACGTTTACATTATCGACTTTGACCGTGGCGAAATAAAAGTTCCCCATAAAAAATGGCAACAAAGCAATATGTCTCGCTTACAGCGCTCCTTTTTAAAAGAGCAAAGCCGCAATAGTAACTTTCATTGGCAGCAAAACGATTGGCAAACATTAGGCAACCAATACAACCAAGAGCTCGAATTCCAAAAAACTTGCTAAATCAACAACCTGAAAACTACACTTTTGATAACTAATAAGTATTATCAAACAACATGTTTTTCAAACCTTGTGTAATAATATCAAAGCTGTGGATTGTTTCTAAAGTAGAATACTTATCAATAATATATTTATAACGAGACTCTGTAAGTAACGTTTGCACTTTTTCACTTATATCAACAATATCAAGCTGTGCCTGGTAAACCACTTCTGTGCGAGTACAACGAGTGAGGCGCTCACCTTGATCTTTTGAAATAGCACACGCAATAGTGGGGGTTTGCAAGGCAATAGCTTGGAGTAAAGTATCACCCGCGCTTAATAATGCCACCTTTGCCTGACTTAGTAAGGCTAAAAACTCTTCACCCTGAAGACTTGCTAAACAAGTAAGCTCATCGGTATCTGGTAATGGGCTCGTATAGTTAGGACCAAACACCACAACCCCTTTTAAACCCGTTTTTTTCGCAATAATCAGTCCTGCTTTATAATAGATATCAGCACAGCTTTGCCCATTAATCGTATGCCCACCGGATCCTGCATTTACGATAAAAAATTCTTTTTCTTGTAAGTTATAACGTGTCAGTACATCACTTTTTTGTTGCTTGGAAGCAAAAACGGTAAATGGTCCTACATTTTTAGGGTATGCCAACTGCAGCATATTGAGCTTTAGTTTTTCATACCATGAAAGAGGGTCGATACAGTAATCAGGCTGAACCACCCAATGAGTATCAATAAGACCCGCTCTATTTAGCTTTAAGCCCTTTGCCCGTTTTTTTGTATGCTGAGAAATAAAAACCACTATAGCACCCACACTTCTCGCGGCCTTCATTTGTTCTGCTCGCCCTGCGCAATCAAATAGCACCACATCTGGTTTGTATTGCTCAATAAACTGACATACACGTGTGTTTTCTTTTGTTGCCGATTGATTTAACAGTAAAGTAGGAAACGGGCAACTTTTAGCGTAAGCCGTGTGCTTATTTAAAATGAAATGAATATCTAACTGCTTGTCGTACTCTGAGGTAAGAGTATGAGCTAGCTGTAATGAGCGCATATATTCACCAATACCTTCTGGCGATGACACGGGAATAAATAAAAGTCGTTTGTTGCTCATTACTATCTCTGCTTTTCCTTTGCAGCGAGTATATCAACGCCATCTTTTTTACGATAGAGCTACAGTGTTTTAATCTGTTCCAGAGTAATATTTTTTAGCTAACCTTTGTTTAATGAGTTGATTTAATTACTGCAATAAAAGGCGTAGATTGCTAGACTTAGCCGCAATTAAAATCACAAGGATCTGAGCTTTGCGAAACAAAATTTTTATACTCTCTTCACTTTTTTGTGCCGTAACCACAACCGTGAATGCTGAACCCTGGGTAAAGCCTGATGACTATGGTCTTAGAGCTGATATACAACAGCTTGCCGATGCTGGCATTATTTTAGCGCCAGTAACAACGTATCCATTAATGTGGAAAAGCTTTATTAATGATGTAAATAATACGACGTTAGAACAATTATCTCCTCGCCTGCAGGATGCGTTATTGCGTGTGAAACATCGTTATAAGTCAGAAAATAGTGGCTCTCATAGTGTACAACTTTCAGCTTCCGCCAACTCAGATCCATTAGCCGTTACTAGCTTTGGGGCAACAAATACTCAAGAGTCTGAATTAACAGCAGCTTATGCTTACCTAGGACATAACTTTGCGGCTAAAGTTGCGCTTAATCATCGCAGTGATGGCAAAAACTGTTTAGTCAATGGCAAAACAACTGACGATATAGCCAAAAATGAGCAAGTACTAACAGACTGTAATGATACCTCTTTAGATGACAGCTATTTAGCTTATCGTATGGGTAATTGGATTGTAAGAGCAGGTGCCGTTGAGCAATTTTGGGGCCCAGGTGTTGATAACAGCTTAATTATGTCTGGTAATTCAAAGCCACTTCCCGCAATAAGCCTCAGCCGAGAACAAAGTAGCGCGTTCGAAACGCCTTGGCTTAGCTGGATTGGTCAGTGGAGCTTTACAGCACAAATGGCTAAGCTTGAGTCAACCCGAGTTGTACCTGATGCATTATTATGGAGTACTCGTTTAAATCTTCGTCCAATTCAACAATTAGAAATTGGCTTTAGTTGGTCAGCACAATGGGCTGGCAAGGGACAACCCAGTTCAGCAGGCGATTTTTTTGATTTAATAACCGGCGGAGGTGAATGTGTTGATGGTACCAATGATTGTGATGGTGAGCTTATAACTCGCTTGGGTAATCAACTCGCGGGCTTTGATATTCGTTGGTCTGACACTTTGTTTAATCAACCTTATGCGGTATATGCAAGCACGATTGGTGAAGATACCAGTGGCGGCATTAAGCCAGTAGACAGAGGCTATCTTGGTGGAATACAAACTACGACTCGTATTTATAATCAGAATATTTTATTTAACCTAGAATACACTGATACCGGCGTAGCGTGTTCTGCCACATCAGCAACTGAAAACTGCTTCTATGAGCACAGTATTTATAATTCAGGGTATCGTTACCATGGTCGCCCTATCGGCTCTACCTATGATAATGATGCGCAATCGCTAGTGTTAACCGTACTTGGGCAACTCTCAAGCGGAACTGACTGGCAAGTAAAATTACGTGATATAGACTACAACAGCGACAACCGTGATAGATACCCAAATAACCCAGACTTAGGTAACTCGATTACCAAAACAGCATTTAGCTCTAAACAGCTTGAAGTACGTTACAGAATGCTTGCCATGGGGGGGCGCTTGACCCTTGGTGGACTTGCCTCTAATAACGATGGAGCAGAAAACGATACGTCTGCATTTGCAAAGTTCGAATATAACTTTTAGTTTTGCAAGCATTAAAAAAGGGGATAAACCAAAGTTTATCCCCTTTTTTATTTCACTAACTAGCTAGCTTTTTATTTTGCTAATCACTTTTGATGTAGAGCAACCATCTAAAAACTCAAGCACTTCTACCTTTCCGCCATGACGCAACACGTGCTCAGCACCAGCAATTTGCTCAACAGTGTAATCACCACCTTTAACAAGAATATCTGGGCTAATTTGCTCAATTAGCTTTGCTGGAGTGTCATTTTCAGCCTCACTGCCAAACGGAATAACCCAATCAACTGAGGCTAATGCACTTAAAACCATAGCACGCTCATCTAATGGGTTAATTGGGCGCTCAGGGCCTTTTAAACGGGCAATGGATTCATCATTATTTAAACCAACCACTAATCTATCACCACGCGCTTTAGCTTGCGCTAAATAGCGCACATGGCCTGCATGCAAAATATCAAAACAACCATTAGTAAATACAATGGTTTCTCCATTTTGCTTTGCAAATTCAATATGTTGTAATACATCATCAAATGGGGTTTGATAATGCTCGCCAGTGGCTTGTAAGTATTGGCCTAACTTGCGGCTCAACTCTTCAGGAGAAACGGTCGCCGCTCCCAATTTACTTACTGCAATACCGGCAGCTAAGTTTGCAATTTCGACTGCATCTTTGGCGGTCATACCCGCACCTAGCATTACAGCTAATGTAGCAATAACAGTATCGCCCGCACCGGTTACATCACTTACTTCGAGTTGTTGCGCTGCAAAGTCATGCTTTTGCGTTGCATCAATTAATGACATACCTTGTTCTGAGCGTGTTAGTAGCATGGCGTTAATACCCGCATCACTGATCAGGGTACGCGCGCTGCTAGCAAGCAACTCTTCTGAGCCAACTTGACCACCTGCTAATTTAAACTCATTTAAATTAGGGGTTATGTAATCAGCCCCTCGGTACAACTCTAAATCAGATGATTTAGGGTCAACAAGCACAGTTTTTCCTGCTTTTTTAGCAACCGAAATCATTTTTTTGATTAACGCAAGTGAGCCTTTGTTGTAATCAGAAAATACAATAAAGTCGTAATCACTCAACACCAGCTCTAATCGATTTAATAACAACTGGCTATGAGACTCATTAAAAGCCTCTTCTAAATCTAAACGCACAACTTGCTGATGACGACTGATCACCCGCATTTTAGAAATAGTGGGCAAATCACATACACTCACAAGCTGTGAATTTATTTTTTCACCTTCTAGAATGTTTTCTAAAATTTGTCCGCTTTCATCCTCGCCAATTAGGCCGAGTAAACCTACTTTGCCATCTAGACGGGCTATATTTTTAGCCACATTTGCGGCACCACCGGCTTTGTCTTCAAATTTACTGACTTTTACAACGGGTACTGGTGCCTCCGGCGAAATACGGCCAGAATCACCATACCAGTAGCGGTCGAGCATAACGTCACCAACCACTAAAATACGCGCTGCTGATAAGTTTTTTAATAGCGATAAATCCATTACTGCTGCTCCGCAACAACCATATCCATGGCTTCACACAGCCAATGGCCAATAAACATGTGCGCCTCTTGAATACGGGCTGTTTCATCATTTTTAATAATAATAGGTAACTTAGCGATGTCTTTTACTTTACCTCCATCGCGACCTGTAAATGCAACAGTGAATGCTCCTATTTTATTAGCGGCTTCTAACGCTAAATTAATATTATTACTGGTGCCCGATGTAGTTAAGCCAATTACAATATCTTCAGGTTTACATAACGCCTGAACTTGGCGTTCAAATACTGTGTCAAAATGATAGTCATTACTGTGCGCTGTTAAAATAGAGGTGTCTGTGGTTAGAGCAATAGACGCTAACGGTCCTCGCTCTAACTTATAACGTACCACAAACTCTGCAGCCAAATGCTGAGCATCAGCCGCACTGCCGCCATTACCAAACCAAACAACCTTACCACCAGCCTGTAAAGCACTATGACATGCTTCTAACAACTGCATTACCTCTTGATGATACGCCTCCATGGTTTCGAACAATACTTGGTGACGATTTAAACTTTCTAGGTAGCTAGTTGCCACTGAATCTATAATTGACATGAGATATTCCTCTTGGAACTGAAATGGCAGGAAAAATTAATTTCATTATTCCATAATTTTATAGCCAAATCACCTCTATATAACTAAATTAAAGCACGGGCAGAAAGTTATTATTCAGATAAAGAAGGGTTTTTGCGTTGTTACCTTTTTCAAGTAGCTATTTTATATTGGTGTATTTAGATAAAAACGATTTCACGTTAAACTAGCGTCACTTTCATTTACATAAAGCACAGTATGGCACGCCTTTTTTATTCACTCGCATTAATTATTATTAGCCCGCTGATCGTATTTTACTTATATGTATTAAGAGGTAAAAAAAACGCAGGATATCGCGCTTATTTTAAGGAACGTTTTGGCTTCATAAGCCGCGCTTTATTTTCAAATAACAACAAACCGGTTGTATTTCATTGTGCTTCTGTGGGCGAGGTGTTAGCTGCCACTCCTTTAATTAAAGCCCTACAACATGAACAACCGCAGTTAAATATTTTAATTACCTGCAATACTCCAACAGGACGAGAGCAAGTTACCGCACAATTTAAAAACAGCGTTGCTGTTAGTTATTTACCAATTGATTTTCCTATGGCCACCACTCGCTTTTTAAAACGAGTAAAACCGCAATTACTCTGTATTTTAGAAACTGAACTATGGCCGAACTTAATGGCTAATGCGTACAAACAAAATATACCTGTATTGGTAGTTAACGCACGTCTATCTGAAAAGTCTCAGCAAGGCTACGAAAAAGTGGCCCAGCTAACTCGCAGTATCATGCAATCAATTACCGCACTTGCAAGTCACGACAAAACCGATGCAAATCGCTTTATTGAATTAGGGCTACCTGCTAAAAAAAGCCATGTAACGGGATCAATAAAATTTGATATTACCCCAACCACTGCACAACTCGATAAAGTAGCCTCTTTAAAGCAATATTATAAAAAAGCAGAACGCTTTATATGGGTCGCAGGTTCTACACACCCTATAGAGCATGAGTTTATTTTAGCAGCCCACCAGCAACTACTAGAAACACATCCTGACGCTTTGCTGATCATTGCGCCACGTCACCCCGAACAATTTGATAAAGTTGCAGAGCTACTGACTCACTCGAATCTTAGCTTTAGTCGTCGCAGTCAAAAAAATTATAACAATGAACAAGTTGTGTTAGCCGACACATTAGGTGAATTACAATATCTATATGGTGCCGCTAATATTAGCTTTATTGGTGGCAGTTTAATTCGCCGTGGTGGCCATAACCCATTAGAGTCTGCAGCTTTTGCAGTGGGTATACTTACCGGCCCTCATACCTACAACTTTAACCATGTTTACCCTGAACTTATTAGACTAAAAGGCGCCCATGAGGTTGAAAATACTGACGAACTGGCGCTTGCATTGCTTCGCTTGATTAAAAACACCAAAGCGTGTGATATTCTTGGTAGTAAAGCAGCTCAGTGCGTTGCTAAAAACCAAGGCGCTATTGCCAAAACGCTTGCTATTATAACTCCTTATTTAGAGCCAAAACCGTGACCAACTTAGCTATATCTCAAACCCGTGAATGGGTAAGCGCTGTGATTGTAAAATACAATTTTTGTCCATTTGCCCGTAAAGAAGTTGAAAATAACTGCATTCACTACACCATTAGTAACACCTCAAAAATTGATGATGCTGTTATGGATATGCTTGAACAATGTACCCAGCTTGACCGTGATCCTCAGCGTGAAACAACTTTATTAATACTTGATAATGGCTTTACTGATTTTGAAGATTTTTTAGACCTTGTTGATTTAGCCAATGCGCTATTAGTTGCACAAGGTTTTGAGGGGAAGTACCAAATTGCAAACTTTCATCCTGACTATGTTTTTGCTGATAGTGATGAAGATGACGCTGCAAATTATACTAATCGCTCGCCTTTTCCTACTTTACACTTAATACGTGAGGCAAGTATGAGCGCGGCACTAGATGAATACAACGAGCCGGAGTCAATTCCTGAACACAATATCAACTTAGCTCGCCGTAAAGGCATTCACTTTTGGCAGCAGCTACTTAAAAATTGCAAAAAACCGAGCGCATAAGCTCGGTTTTTGGTTTTTAATTATGCGCAGAGTTATTTTTTAACCCACTCACCATTAACTTCAACGAAATGCCCTGCTTGGGTTTTTTCAATGGTTTTTGCCGCCGCTAGTGCTTCTACTTGAGCAAGTGACAGGTTGTTCTTTTTCGCAAGTTTTAAATATTGTGCTTTGCGCTTTGCGTTAATTTCATCAACAACCGCTTTAGCCTCTGCATTTTGTACAACCAAACCTAAATAACCTGAGCTATCTTCACCCACAAGCCCTTGGTTTTTAGCATCATCTAAACTAATTGCCCAAGCAGAAAATGACAATAAAGCGGCACTTAGAAGTGTGATCACATTTAACTTTTTATTTTTTAATAAACTCATAATTGCTCCTTAGAATAACTCACTGTCATCGCTAAATAAGTCATCTAGCTCTTTATCAACTTTTACGCGAATTTCATGATCAACCTTCACATTTAAATTAATGGTGATAGGCTCTTTCGCTGCCACTTCAACGCGGTGCGTACATGCACTAAGCAACCCCAGTGCTGTAAGTATTATCAGCCATTTAGTCATTTTTAGTTCCTTTTGTTGAATACTCTTGTTCAACTTTTTGAGTAATTTCATCACTTAAGCGCAATGCTCTTAAGAGTGTAAAAACATTTTCTTCATGGTTGTAATTAAAGTTAACTTGCTGCGCCTGTTCCTTATTGTATCCCTTTAAGTTTACACCTAAATAAAGCCAACCGTCAGGCTTTAAGTCAACACTACTGTTTAAGCTCTGAATGTCTAAATCTTCCAACAAGCTTAAAATCGGGTCCAGTTCTTGTTGCTGAGCTTTAACTGCATCAAAAGCTGCATTGTCAGTAATAACTAGTTTACCTGTTCCTTGGTTAGATAATTCACCGGATTTTACCGAAATACCTTGTTGATCAAAGTAAACGGGTAAGCGGCCATTCACTCGACCAGTTAGTGTAATGCCCGATTTATCATCTAAGGTAATAAGTTTACTCGCATCAATATTTTCAAATGTGACCAAAGACTGCTGCGCTTTTTCCGTCACTTTGTAGCTATCCAAAGCAAAACGACCACCAAGTACATCAGCAGTTATTTCTTCAGCGCGAGCAATAGAGTTCTCAACACTAAAATTACCGACAATGTTACTCACAACAGCACCTGCTCGTAACTCATTTAATTCAAATGTAGTAGGAGCCACATTAAGCTGCCCTGAATCATAAGAACCCGTTAAGCGACTGCTAAAATGCTTAGCTAAATAATCGTTGTATAAGCCACTTACCTGTTCGACTTGAAATGCAAACTCAGCCTGCTGTAAATTAACATCTCCGCGAACAACTCCATTAAAGCTACCGTCGGTCAGCGTGGCTAATGGTTCAAACTGCTGTAAAACAGGGTTAAATTTAGTCACAGCTTGATCTGCAACTGTTATCTCAAATGGGTGTTCCACAGCAGATATGTGGTGACTGGCTACCAACTCAATACCATCAATAAATACATGATGTGAGGCTTGAAGCGCCCGACTTTGCAGGCCTTTAGAGCTTATGCGAATATTACTTAGGTTTAAAAGATCACTGTTAAGTTGGGTAAGTTTAGTTTCACTGTTTAAATCGACAAATAATTCGCCAACAGCCAAACTAGAAGATGCTGATAATTGATTATTTACACCACGCACTTGGTATTGCTCATAAGCCACTGAGCGTAAATGGCTATCCAAGCTTGCGTTGATATTTTGTTTATCGTCAATCTCAGTCGTAAACTGTGCCTTGTAGCCCTTTACTGTTAATTTATCAAAACTAAGCTCAGCAAAACCAATCTCGCTGGTTATTTTCGCATTTTGCTGACGCTGTAAAACATTCTCTATTTGAAATAGGCCAGTGCTTGCTACCTTTTTAGCTGATACAGGTAAAAAACCAGGCAGCTCATCGACGTTTAATTGGTAGTTGCCATTCACAGCCAAGTTATTTAAAGCTGCATCTATTTCTATATGCTCAATACCTTCGCTGATAAACAATAACTTAATATTGCCTTTGGCATACTCTAACGGCTGCTGAACATTAATTGCTAGGTTTTTCAGGCTCAGCTTCGTTTCACTATTTTTAGTGTTTAATAGCATTGACGGTATAACAAGTTGTCCGTTTTCAAACTTTGCCGTATCACTGAGCATCAATTGCCATTTTAACGGCAGCTGCTTGGCTACAAATTCACGCTGTGATTGATTGTTTATAAGTGCCAAACAATCACTATCAAACGTTACCAAGCTGGTTAATTGCTGTGTATTTAACAAGGCTTTTTTATCGTTAAAGTGATAGTAAATATTCATATCACCAAAAGCCTTTAGCGTTACTGGGCATTTACTAAATTGCTGTGTAAACTCAGCATCTATGTTTGATTTTATATCAACGGATAACCCATCAAAGGTGAACTCATGCCCACTGTTTAATGAAAGCGCGGGTATCGGCTTTAGCTTTGTTAGTAATCCATCAACTAACTTAAAGTGACCAGTAATTTTATGATTGCTGACTGTTACCTCTGCGATTGCATCACCTGAAATCACAAATGTATTTAGCTTCTCTTCACCAATGCTAACCACTAATTCATCATGAAGTTGTGGGTGGGTAATTAACAATCTTTTGATATCAATTTTCGGCCGCTCTTTGGGTAAACTAAGTGCCAGCTTTTTGAAGGAGTTATTACTTGTTGAGACACTCTCGCTATCATTTAAACGAAGATTAGCGCGGCCAACAGTTATTTTTTTTGTATCAGCCACAATGCCACCAAGCTCAATTTGATGGCCTTGGTAAGTCAAACATAACCGGTTTACGTTTAAGCTAATATTTGCATTTAGTGACCAATCTAAACAATGTAGTTCAACGCCAGATTGGCTCAAAGATGGCGCTATAGCCCATTGAGTTATAGGCATACGAAATACATAACCCAGTGTTAGAACACTCAGAAATAAAAACACGATTCCCCATGCGATGCGTTTGATCATACTATCCTTAATTTGAACCTTGAACCTTGAACCTTGAACCTTGAACAGTCTAAACAAAAAAGGCTGCACAAGGCAGCCTTTTTATCTTACATCTAGATCATGAATCTAGCGTGTATATTAACCTACATTTTTACGCGCATTTCTAAACATACGCATCCATGGGCTATCCTCAGCCCACTCATCTGGGTGCCAAGAGTTAGCAACCGCACGGAATACACGTTCAGGGTGTGGCATCATTACAGTTGCACGACCATCTGTTGATGTAATACCCGTGATCCCCTCAGGTGAACCATTCGGGTTTGCTGGGTACTGTGTTGTTGGATTACCGTAGTTATCAACAAACTTAACCGCTACGGTGCCGCTTGCAAGTGCAGCCTTAGTTGCCGCATCGTTTGCAAATTCTGCATGACCTTCACCATGAGAAACTGCAATTGGCATACGTGAACCTGCCATCCCATTAAAGAACACCGATGGGTTTTCTTGAATTTCAACCAGACTAAAGCGTGCTTCAAAACGCTCTGACTTATTAGTTACAAAGCGCGGCCAATGTTCAGTACCTGGAATCAACTCTTTTAATGTTGATAGCATCTGACAACCGTTACATACACCTAAGCTAAAGGTATCTTCACGATGGAAGAAGCTTTGGAACTGATCGCGTGCCATATCGTTAAACAATATTGACTTAGCCCAGCCTTCACCAGCGCCTAATACGTCACCGTAAGAGAAGCCACCACACGCCACTAAACCTTTAAACTGTTCAAGCGTTAAACGACCTTCTAAAATATCACTCATGTGAACATCTACCGCAGCAAAACCAGCACGGTTAAACGCAGCAGCCATTTCTAGGTGCGAGTTAACGCCTTGCTCACGTAAAATAGCCATTTGTGGCTTAGCACCTGTCGCAATGTACGGTGCAGCTATATCTTCGTTTAAGTCAAAGTTAAGTTTAACGTTTAAGCCTGGGTCTTTTGCATCAAATTTAGCGTCAAATTCTTGCTTAGCACACTCAGGGTTATCACGACGCGCTTGCATCTGATAGGTTGTTTCGGCCCAAATTGTACGAAGCTCAGTACGCGTATGATTAAGTACTGTTTGCTCACCACGATTAAATACAATGTTATCGTCATTATTAAGCGAGCCAATCACATGGCTAATTGCGGCAACACCATGCTGCTCAAATACAGCTTTTACAGCATCTAAATCACTGTTTGCTACTTGAATTACAGCACCTAACTCTTCGTTATAAAGCGCTTCAATATCCGAGCCAGTCAAAGTCGCTAAATCTACGGTTACACCGGTATGTCCGGTAAACGCCATTTCAGCAATAGTAGTAAACAAGCCACCGTCTGAACGGTCGTGATACGCAAGTAACTTGCTATCAGCCACTAGCGCCTGCATAGCATTATAAAAGCCTTTTAGTAACTCAGGGCTGTCTACATCAGGAGTAACATCACCAAGCTGCTTATAAACTTGTGCAAGGCTTGATGCGCCCATACGGTTTTTACCCGCACCTAAATCAACTAAAATAAGCGAAGTGTCGCCCTTATCAGTGCGCAGCTGTGGAGTCACCGTTTTACGTACATCGTCAACACGGCCAAAGGCTGTAATAATCAGTGATAAAGGCGATGTTACTGATTGCTCAGTTGTATCATCTTCATTTTTCCATGTCGTTTTCATCGACATCGAGTCTTTACCTACTGGGATTGTTAACCCAAGTGCTGGACATAACTCTTCACCAACAGCTTTTACCGCTTCATATAAACCTGCGTCTTCACCAGGGTGACCTGCAGCCGCCATCCAGTTAGCAGATAGCTTAATGTTCTCAAGACTACCAATATTAGTACCAGCAATATTTGTAAGAGACTCGGCCACAGCCAAACGTGCAGAGGCGCCATAATTAAGTAATGCCGCTGGAGTACGTTCACCTAGTGACATAGCTTCACCGTGGTAGGTATCGTAAGTTGCTGCGGTAACTGCACAGTTAGCCACAGGCACTTGCCATGGGCCTACCATTTGATCGCGCGCTACTAAACCAGTTACAGAGCGATCGCCAATAGTAATCAGGAAGGTTTTTTCTGCAATGGTTGGTAAACGTAATAAACGCTGCGCTGCATCCGCAGGATTAATTGCCTCTACATTTAATGCAGTACCGACTACTTGTTGCGACGTAACATCACGATGCATTTTAGGTGCTTTACCTAGTAATACATCCAATGGTAAATCTACAGGGCTGTTATCAAAATGACTATCTGCAACCGTTAAATGACGCTCTTCTGTTGCTTCACCAATAACTGCATATTGTGCGCGCTCACGCTTACAAATTGCTTCAAAGCGTGCAAAGTCTTCAACGCCCACAGCAAGCACATATCGCTCTTGCGATTCATTACACCAAATTTCGTGTGGTGCCATGCCCGGCTCATCATTAGGGATGTCACGCAGTTGGAATTTACCACCACGGCCACCATCATCTACAAGCTCAGGGAATGCATTTGATAAACCACCAGCGCCCACATCATGTATAAACGCAATAGGATTTGCATCACCTAGCTGCCAACATTTGTCGATTACTTCTTGACAACGACGTTCCATTTCTGGGTTTTCACGTTGAACAGAAGCAAAATCTAAATCTTCGTTTGATTGACCCGATGCCATGCTAGATGCAGCACCACCGCCTAAACCAATGTTCATTGCAGGGCCGCCAAGCGCAATCAGTTTTGCGCCTACTGGAATATCGCCTTTTTGAACATGATCAGCACGAATATTACCTAAACCACCGGCAAGCATAATTGGCTTGTGGTAACCACGTACCTCTTCACCATTGTGACTCGTTACTTTTTCTTCGTATGTACGGAAATAACCTAAAAGATTAGGACGGCCAAACTCATTATTAAACGCAGCACCACCTAATGGGCCTTCAGTCATAATATCAAGGGCATTCACTATGCGCCCTGGCTTACCAAAATCACTTTCCCAAGGTTGTTCAAAACCAGGAATACGTAAGTTAGATACAGTAAAGCCCACTAAGCCGGCTTTTGGTTTTGAACCACGGCCAGTTGCACCTTCATCGCGAATCTCACCGCCCGACCCTGTTGCCGCACCAGAAAAGGGCGCAATTGCCGTTGGGTGGTTATGGGTTTCAACCTTCATTAATATTTCAATGTCTTCTTGATGATACGCATATTCACCTTGCGCATTCGGGAAGAAGCGACCCGCCTTTGAGCCTTTCATTACGGCTGCGTTATCTTTATAAGCAGACAGTACATTTTCAGGGTTATGCTCAAAGGTATTTTTAATCATTTTAAACAGCGACTTTGGCTGTTCAATACCATCGATAGTCCAATCAGCATTAAATATTTTATGACGACAATGCTCTGAGTTTGCTTGTGCAAACATGAATAATTCGATGTCGTTAGGATTGCGCCCTAACTTGATGAAGTTTTCCACTAAGTAGTCAATTTCATCATCAGCAAGTGCAAACCCTTGCTCTATATTGGCTACGGCTAATGCTTCGCGGCCGCCACCTAAAATATCAACTGATGACATTTGGCGAGGTGCATCACTGCGAAATAACTGCGCTGCATCTTCTAATTTACTATGAGTAGCTTCAGTCATACGGTCATGAAGAAGCGCAATAACGTGTGTAAGCTGCTCTGTACTTAAATCACCTTCAACATAGTAAGCAATACCACGTTCAACCCTGTGAACTTGTTTAAGCCCACAGTTATGAGCGATATCAGTCGCTTTTGAAGCCCATGGCGAAATAGTACCAGGTCGAGGCGTTACTAATACCAACTGACCCGCTGGCGTATGCTCAGCAATTGTTGGTCCATAGGTTAATAACTTTTCAAGTTTGGTTTGCTCATCAGTGTCTAATGGCGATGTTAAATCGGCAAAGTGAGCGTATTCGGCATATACATTGGTGACAGGAAGTTGCGATTGTTGGCAACGCGCTAAAATTTTATTAACTCTGAACTCTGAAAGTGCTGGTGCACCACGAAGGATCAACATAAGTAATTTCACCCGGGGTTAGGGATTGAACGATATTTTAGGCGCGTATTATAGTCCAAATTACTCCCAGATTTAACTCAAAAATGCGCTTTTCATTAAATTAACTTTTTCTTTTTGTTTACACCTATTTTTTACTTACTGCGATTAAACGGTAAGTGACGTAATCAGTAAGTTTTGTTATAACAGGAGATACGATGCTAAAGAGGCGAATATGTTGAAGATAAAGCTAATAACAATTATTACGTTAGTCATCCTTTTGTGTGCCTGTAATACACAAGAGCAGTCAACACAGCTTGCCCAAATTAAATCAGAAAATAAAATTCGTGTGGGTACACTCGCCAGCGCAAGTAATTACTATCAAGCTGTTCAAGGTGAACAAGGGTTTGAATTTGAACTGTCTCAAGCATTCGCCGATTACCTTGGGGTAGAGCTTGAAATTGTGCCCTTTTTTAATTTATCAGATATGTTTGCGCGCTTAGATAGTGGCGATCTCGATTTAATTGCCTCTGGACTTACTTTTAACAAGGCGCGCGCCAAACGTTACCGCTATGGCCCAACTTACAGAACAATTAGTCAAAAATTAGTATTTAAACAAGGCCGTGAACGCCCTAGAGATTTTGATGATTTAACTGGTAACTTCACTGTTATTGCTAAAAGTAGTCATTCATTAACATTAGAAGAAATACAACAAACCAACCCAGATTTAACTTGGAATGAAACCGAAGAATTTGATGAGGAAGAGTTATTACAAGCCGTTATTGATGGTGAAATAGATTACACCTTGGCAGATTCTCATACATTAGCGTTGTTTAGGCGCTATCACCCTAACTTGAGTATTGGCTTTTCAGTTACCCGTAATGATTCAATTGCATGGATACTCAAAAAGTCGAATGATGACTCTTTGTACGCATTACTAGTTCCTTTTTTCGGTGAAGCAAAACAAAATAATCAACTTTATGTGCTTGAAGAGAAGTATTTTGGCCATGTCCGTCAGTTTAATTACGTTAATACCTTAGCCTATATAGATGCAATAAAAGAAACACTGCCTAAATATCAGCCTTGGTTTATACAATATGCGGGTAGCCTTGATTGGCGCTTACTTGCTGCATTGAGTTATCAAGAGTCGATGTGGAACCCACGAGCTAAATCGCCAACAGGGGTGCGCGGCATTATGATGCTAACAAGGCGCACAGCAAAACAAGTCGGTGTTACTAATCGCTTGGAGCCAGAACAAAACATACGTGGCGGTGCTCAATACTTAGCTAAATTAATCAAACGTATACCAGATAGAATCCCGCAGCCTGATCGTACTTGGCTCGCACTTGCCGCTTATAATGTTGGTTGGGGCCACGTCAATGATGCCCGCATAATTACCGAACAACAAGGAGCTAGCCCTGATAAATGGGCTGATGTTAAAAAGCGCTTACCATTACTAGTAAAAAAACGTCACTACCGTAATACCCGCTATGGCTATGCTCGCGGTGATGTTGCAGTGACTTATGTTGATAATATTCGTCGCTATTACGATGCGCTAGTTTGGCTTGATGAAAATAATGCAATGGCAACTACACCGCCAACAACCGAAAAAGAAACTAAAGATCAAAGCATTAAACCAAATGATGCAAATCAACGTATCACTGGTGAAGCAGAAAAAGAAAAATAAATGCATTCTGAAAATTTCGCGCTATATTAGCTACATGTCAGAAAAGCAAATAGTTGTTTACTTGCAATCAATTATTCAATAATCTGGCTCAATTGTATTAAAATTTGTGTCATCACCAAGCACGTAAGGACAAGTCATGCTTAAACGTAGACGTACACATCAACTTAAACGTTGTATAAAGCACTCAACTGCGACTCGCCGTCGAGTGATGTTAAGAAATTTGCATAAAAAGGTTATCTGGCGTCGCCGCATGTTCGCTATGCAGCAAATGGCTGAGCTAGACGCCTTAATAGCAGCTGCAGACTAATCTCTGTTAAGGTTGCGAGCGGCTAGCTTTGCTGCTTTTATTTGTGATCGGCGACGCTTAAAAAAACTAGAAATAGTCTCTGCACATTGTGTCTCTAAAACCCCACCCGTTATTTCTACCTGATGGTTTAAACGAGGTTCTTGCAACAAGTTCATAATTGAACCAGCAGAACCCGTTTTAGCATCGGCAGCACCAAATACTAAGCGTTTAATTCGGCTGTGCACCAATAAACCTGCACACATAGAGCACGGCTCTAACGTAACATACAAAGTGCAATCAATTAAGCGATAGTTATTAAGCACTTTGCCGGCTTCTCTTACCGCTATCATCTCAGCATGAGCCGACGGATCATTATCGGTAATTGAGCGATTATAACCCGCGCTTATAAGCTGATTATTTTTGACAATAATGGCGCCTACAGGTATCTCATCGAGTTGCTCTGCTTGTTTTGCATACACAAGGGCTTGTTCCATCCAATATTGGTCGTCAAATGGCTCTGTCATGATTATTACTTAACTATTTTTTATGCCGTAATTATACCAACTTAGCGTAAAAAAATGCGTAATTGATCACTTTATTGCAAAAATAAAACAAATTTAAGTGGTTTACCATGGCCCATAAGGCGGGATTTACGCTATAATCTCTCGCTTTTTTTATTTAGCTCACAACACGGGTAGCAAATGAAATTTCCTGGACGCCGCAGGCATAAACATTATTTCCCAGTGGAAGCCAAAGATCCACTGACCAATCAACTTAACGCCACAGAACGATTACACCGCAGCTATGTTACGGGGATCGATCAAATCGTTGTTGATATAGAAGCTAAGGTTGACCAAGCTTTTCTCGATGAATTTCAATTGCGCCGAGGGATGTCGCAAGTTATAGATAATGACATCACTAATGCTTTATACGATCGCTTAAAACTAAACGATATGGTCGATTACGAATTCGCAGGAGGAACCGTTGGCAACACTATGCACAACTATTCCGTACTTGCTGATGATCGTTCGGTACTATTAGGCGTAATGAGCGAAAATATAAAAATAGGCAGTTATGCTTATCGATTTTTATGTAATAACTCAAGTCGTGTAGATTTAGACTACTTACAACCAGTCGATGGTCCTATTGGCCGTTGCTTTACCTTGATTGATGAAACAGGTGAGCGCACGTTTGCTATTAGTGCTGGCCTGATGAATTACCTAAAGCCAGAGTCAATTGATAAAGAGCTAATAGAAGGCTCATCAGCATTAGTCATCAGTGCTTATTTAATGCGTACTCAAGGTGATGAAACCATGACCGAAGCGACCATGCAAGCAATCAAGTACGCTAACGATGCAAATGTACCGGTGGTATTAACTCTAGGGACTAAGTTTCTTATCGAGCAGGACCCGACATGGTGGGCTAACTTTGTAGAAAAGCATGTCGATATACTTGCTATGAACGAAGAAGAAGGCCAAGCAATTACTGGATATGAAGATCCACTTCTTGCTGCTGACAAAGCATTAGACTGGGTTGACTTAGTTATTTGTACAGCCGGTGAAAAAGGCTTATTTATGGCTGGCTTTGTTGATGACAGCTGCAAACGTGAAACAGAGTACCCATTATTACCGGGTGCTATACCAGATTTTAATCGTTATGAATTTTCACGTGCAATGCGTAAAGTTGACTGTGAAAATCCTATAAAGGCATATAGCCATACAGCGCCGTTTATGGGTGGGCCTGACTCGATTAAAAATACCAATGGTGCCGGTGACTGTGCTTTAGCCGCGGTTTTACATGACTTATCAGCGAATGTTTATCATAAGTTGAATGTTGCTAATTCAGCAAAGCATCAGCAACAAGCCATTACCTACTCTTCGCTCGCACAAATTAGCAAATATGCTAACCGTGCAAGCTTTGAAGTACTTGTACAGCACTCTCCTCGCTTATCTCGTGGTTTGCCTGAGCGCGAAGATTGTTTAGAACAAGTGTATTGGGATCAATAAGATCCCATTACGCTAAACAAAGCTAAAATATAGATATATCAAGCTTTTTAGATAGCAGCTCTAATGCTGCTATTCCCGCCACTGAGTTACCAAAAGAGTTTAATCCCGGTGAATAGACTGCCACTGTAAATCTATTCGGCAACACCGCTAATATTGTTCCAGAAACACCTGATTTACCTGGCATGCCAACACGATAACCAAAGTCACCTGCTGCGTCATATAAGCCACTGGTAAACAACAACGAATTTAGTTGCTTGTTTTGACGACTAGAAAGTACTCGTTTATTTGAGCTGTAATCTATCCCTTTATTGGCTAAAAAATTGTACGCCTTAGCAAGTTCAATACAATTAAGTTCTATGGCACAAAAATTAAAATACGACCAAAGGACATCATCTACTTCATTCTCAAAGTTACCGAATGATTTCATTAAATGTGCCATTGCCGCATTTCTATGCCGAAACTCATATTCTGAGTTAGCCACTTGCTTATCAATTACAATACTTCGATTACCTGATAAATCACGAAATGTTTCAAGCATAGAGTGCATTGGAGCTGATAAACGACTATACAAAGCATCACAGGTAACAATCGCTCCCGCATTAATAAATGGGTTACGTGGAATCCCTTTTTCAAACTCAAGCTGTGTCAGAGAGTTAAACGCTGTACCTGAAGGCTCTTTGCCAACTCTATTCCATAATTCATCGCCATAGCGTTGCAACGCTAATGTCAGAGTCATTACTTTAGATACAGATTGAATTGTGAAACGTTGCTCACAATTACCGGCGCAGAAAATCTCTCCGTCCGTAGTGTAAATAGCAATAGAGAACTGCTCAGGAGAAACCTCTGCCAATGCCGGTATATAATCGGCAACTTTACCCTGCGTTAGTAAGGGTTTAACCTCTTGAGTAATCTCATTTAACACTCGTTGGTAATCACTAGTTGGCAATCGACACCTCAATAATACGAAATCTAAAATCAAATTTTAACACGTCAAATCCATAACCGCATGGTAATGTTGAGCTAATAGGGGATTCGCTGATATCAATAAAAATATTTCAATACAAACTTCGAAACTATTACAGCATAAGTAAACCATAGTAAGAGCTTTAAGTTCCGACTTTTTTACTTTAATCTGATGTCTTCAATTGGAGTCGGTGGGCTACATTGTAGTGACAGCGCAGTAGAATATCGTAGTGCCCACAGCGGTAAAAAGTCACATAGCAAAATGGGATACTCTCTATGCGTCGGGAGTCGCTTCGCTCGCCCAACCTACGCGATAGTGCTGGGTGAGTGTGCGCTATTTACTTTCCTGCAAACAGCAAAAAACCCGTTACATTTCTGTAACGGGTTTCTTTAATTGGATCCTGGTAATGTCCTACTTTCACATAGCAAATGCTACACTATCATCGGCGCTGTTTCGTTTCACTACTGAGTTCGGCATGGGGTCAGGTGGGTCCAAAACGCTATTGTCACCAAGAAAATTCTTTTCAATTTTCTTATTCTTAATTTTTAAATTTAAAGTCTTTCGACTAAATTTGGAGCCTGGTAATGTCCTACTTTCACATAACAAATGCTACACTATCATCGGCGCTGTTTCGTTTCACTACTGAGTTCGGCATGGGGTCAGGTGGGTCCAAAACGCTATTGTCACCAAGCAAATTTGGTGTCAGTCCGTATCGCTACGCACTAACTAAAATTTGGAATTCTGATAATAAAAGTTTTCAGTAATCTACTTTAGTCTATTAACTTCTTCGCTTGTTTCACTATCACATAAAACGCGTTTGGCGTTGTATGGTTAAGCCTCACGGGTAATTAGTACAAGTTAGCTTAATGGCTCACACCACTTCCACATCTTGCCTATCAACGTTGTAGTCTTCAACGGCCCTTCAGAGACTTTAAAAGTCTAGTGAGAACTCATCTCGAGGCCTGCTTCGCGCTTAGATGCTTTCAGCGCTTATCAGTTCCGAACGTAGCTACCGGGCAATGCCATTGGCATGACAACCCGAACACCAGCGGTTCGTTCACTCCGGTCCTCTCGTACTAGGAGCAACCCCTCTCAATTCTCAAACGCCCACGGCAGATAGGGACCGAACTGTCTCACGACGTTCTAAACCCAGCTCGCGTACCACTTTAAATGGCGAACAGCCATACCCTTGGGACCGACTTCAGCCCCAGGATGTGATGAGCCGACATCGAGGTGCCAAACACCGCCGTCGATATGAACTCTTGGGCGGTATCAGCCTGTTATCCCCGGAGTACCTTTTATCCGTTGAGCGATGGCCCTTCCATTCAGAACCACCGGATCACTATGACCTACTTTCGTACCTGCTCGACGTGTCTGTCTCGCAGTTAAGCTGGCTTCTACCATTACACTAACCGTACGATGTCCGACCGTACTTAGCCAACCTTCGTGCTCCTCCGTTACTCTTTGGGAGGAGACCGCCCCAGTCAAACTACCCACCAGGCACTGTCCGTAACCCCGATTCAGGGGCCAACGTTAGAACATCAAAACTACAAGGGTGGTATTTCAAGGACGACTCCACAAAAACTAGCGTCTCTGCTTCAAAGTCTCCCACCTATCCTACACATGTAGGTTCAATGTTCAGTGCCAAGCTGTAGTAAAGGTTCACGGGGTCTTTCCGTCTAGCCGCGGGTACACAGCATCTTCACTGCGATTTCAATTTCACTGAGTCTCGGGTGGAGACAGCGTGGCCATGGTTACACCATTCGTGCAGGTCGGAACTTACCCGACAAGGAATTTCGCTACCTTAGGACCGTTATAGTTACGGCCGCCGTTTACCGGGGCTTCGATCAAGAGCTTCTCCGAAGATAACCCCATCAATTAACCTTCCGGCACCGGGCAGGTGTCACACCGTATACGTCATCTTGCGATTTTGCACAGTGCTGTGTTTTTAATAAACAGTCCCAGCCACCTGGTCACTGCGGCTCCAATCAGCTTAGAGAGCAAGTCTCATCACCAATCGGAGCGTACCTTCTCCCGAAGTTACGGTACGATTTTGCCTAGTTCCTTCACCCGAGTTCTCTCAAGCGCCTTAGTATTCTCTACCTGACCACCTGTGTCGGTTTGGGGTACGATTCGGTATAATCTGAAGCTTAGAGGCTTTTCCTGGAAGTATGGCATCAGCAACTTCATCACCGTGGTGACTCGTCTCGTGTCTCAGCCTAACAGTAACCCGGATTTACCTAAGTCACTAGCCTACACACTTTCACATGGACTACCATCGCCATGCTTGCTTAGCCTGCTCCGTCCCCCCATCGCAATTATACCAAGTACGGAAATATTAATCCGTTTCCCATCGACTACGCCTTTCGGCCTCGCCTTAGGGGTCGACTTACCCTACCCTGATTAACATGGGATAGGAACCCTTGGTCTTCCGGCGTGCGGGTTTTTCACCCGCATTATCGTTACTCATGTCAGCATTCGCACTTCTGATACGTCCAGCATACCTCCCGGTACACCTTCAACCGCTTACAGAACGCTCCCCTACCACTCAGAATAAATTCTGAATCCGCAGCTTCGGTGCATAGTTTAGCCCCGTTACATCTTCCGCGCAGACCGACTCGACCAGTGAGCTATTACGCTTTCTTTAAAGGATGGCTGCTTCTAAGCCAACCTCCTGGCTGTCTGGGCCTTTCCACATCGTTTCCCACTTAACTATGACTTTGGGACCTTAGCTGGCGGTCTGGGTTGTTTCCCTCTTCACGACGGACGTTAGCACCCGCCGTGTGTCTCCCGGATATTACTTTACGGTATTCGGAGTTTGCAAAGGGTTGGTAAGTCGGGATGACCCCCTAGCCTTAACAGTGCTCTACCCCCGTAAGTATTCGTCCGAGGCTCTACCTAAATAGATTTCGGGGAGAACCAGCTATCTCCCGGTTTGATTAGCCTTTCACTCCTAACCACAGGTCATCCCCTAACTTTTCAACGTTAGTGGGTTCGGTCCTCCAATTGATGTTACTCAATCTTCAACCTGCCCATGGCTAGATCACCGGGTTTCGGGTCTATACCTTGCAACTATTCGCCCAGTTAAGACTCGGTTTCCCTACGGCTACCCTAATCGGTTAACCTCGCTACAAAATATAAGTCGCTGACCCATTATACAAAAGGTACGCAGTCACCCTCGAGGGGCTCCTACTGCTTGTACGTACACGGTTTCAGGTTCTATTTCACTCCCCTCACAGGGGTTCTTTTCGCCTTTCCCTCACGGTACTGGTTCACTATCGGTCAGTTGGGAGTATTTAGCCTTAGATGATGGTCCACCTATATTCAGTCAAAGTTTCACGTGCTCCGACCTACTCGATTTCACTTAAAATGCATTTTCATGTACGGGACTATCACCCTGTATCGTGGCACTTTCCAGAGCCTTCCATTAACACATAATAAGCTTAAGGGCTGTTCCGATTTCGCTCGCCGCTACTATCGGAATCTCGGTTGATTTCTTTTCCTACGGGTACTTAGATGTTTCAGTTCTCCGCGTTCGCCTCGTTAACCTATGTATTCAGTTAACGATACCTGCAAGCAGGTGGGTTTCCCCATTCGGAAATCCTAGTCTCAAGTGCTTTTTACTAGCTTGACTAGGCTTATCGCAAGTTAATACGTCCTTCATCGCCTCCAACTGCCAAGGCATCCACCGTGTACGCTTAGTCACTTAACCATACAACCCAAACGGGTCTTTGTTTCGTGACAGTTTAACTTCGCCAGAAGTTAATATTGAATACTAAAGTAGATACCAATTAATCCGAAGATTAAATTGGCACTGAATGATACTGCTATCATTCTTTTTTACTTTTGAAAACTCTGTACAAATAACAATGTATTCATACGAATTTTATTATCAGCTTTTCCAAATTTTTAAAGAGCATATTAATTAGTTAACCCAAAGGGTAAAACTAACTAACAATCATCTGTGTGGACACTACGAACAAATAAGTTCTAAATCGTATAAGGAGGTGATCCAGCCCCAGGTTCCCCTAGGGCTACCTTGTTACGACTTCACCCCAGTCATGAATCACTCCGTGGTAAACGTCCTCCCGAGGGTTAGACTATCTACTTCTGGAGCAACCCACTCCCATGGTGTGACGGGCGGTGTGTACAAGGCCCGGGAACGTATTCACCGCGTCATTCTGATACGCGATTACTAGCGATTCCGACTTCATGGAGTCGAGTTGCAGACTCCAATCCGGACTACGACGCACTTTAAGTGATTCGCTTACTCTCGCGAGTTCGCAGCACTCTGTATGCGCCATTGTAGCACGTGTGTAGCCCTACACGTAAGGGCCATGATGACTTGACGTCGTCCCCACCTTCCTCCGGTTTATCACCGGCAGTCTCCTTAGAGTTCTCAGCATTACCTGCTAGCAACTAAGGATAGGGGTTGCGCTCGTTGCGGGACTTAACCCAACATCTCACAACACGAGCTGACGACAGCCATGCAGCACCTGTATCAGAGTTCCCGAAGGCACCAAACCATCTCTGGTAAGTTCTCTGTATGTCAAGTGTAGGTAAGGTTCTTCGCGTTGCATCGAATTAAACCACATGCTCCACCGCTTGTGCGGGCCCCCGTCAATTCATTTGAGTTTTAACCTTGCGGCCGTACTCCCCAGGCGGTCTACTTAATGCGTTAGCTTTGAAAAACAGAACCGAGGTTCCGAGCTTCTAGTAGACATCGTTTACGGCGTGGACTACCAGGGTATCTAATCCTGTTTGCTCCCCACGCTTTCGTACATGAGCGTCAGTGTTGACCCAGGTGGCTGCCTTCGCCATCGGTATTCCTTCAGATCTCTACGCATTTCACCGCTACACCTGAAATTCTACCACCCTCTATCACACTCTAGTTTGCCAGTTCGAAATGCAGTTCCCAGGTTGAGCCCGGGGCTTTCACATCTCGCTTAACAAACCGCCTGCGTACGCTTTACGCCCAGTAATTCCGATTAACGCTCGCACCCTCCGTATTACCGCGGCTGCTGGCACGGAGTTAGCCGGTGCTTCTTCTGTCAGTAACGTCACAGCTAGCAGGTATTAACTACTAACCTTTCCTCCTGACTGAAAGTGCTTTACAACCCGAAGGCCTTCTTCACACACGCGGCATGGCTGCATCAGGCTTGCGCCCATTGTGCAATATTCCCCACTGCTGCCTCCCGTAGGAGTCTGGGCCGTGTCTCAGTCCCAGTGTGGCTGATCATCCTCTCAAACCAGCTAGGGATCGTCGCCTTGGTGAGCCATTACCTCACCAACTAGCTAATCCCACTTGGGCCAATCTAAAGGCGAGAGCCGAAGCCCCCTTTGGTCCGTAGACATTATGCGGTATTAGCAGTCGTTTCCAACTGTTGTCCCCCACCTCAAGGCATGTTCCCAAGCATTACTCACCCGTCCGCCGCTCGTCAGCAAAGTAGCAAGCTACTTTCTGTTACCGCTCGACTTGCATGTGTTAGGCCTGCCGCCAGCGTTCAATCTGAGCCATGATCAAACTCTTCAATTAAAAAGTTTTATGTCTTTCGACAGCTCAATGAATTCTGAATTTATTTAATATCTTTCGATATTGAATTGACTGTGCTGCAATTCTTTCCTTAAGTAAAACCTAAGTAAGTTATTGCTGTTGGTCACTCAGTTTCAATTGAGACTCTAAATTTGTTTGCCTCACTTAGTAAACTAAGCTTGGCTGTTAGAACTCAATCTGTACGAGTGCCCACACAGATGATTGCTTTATATTGTTAAAGAACGTTGCGATTAAAGCGTTAAACTTTATCTCGCTAGGGCTGCGCATATTACGCTTTCCTATTTTTTTGTCAACACTTAATTTTGTTAAACTTGAAAGTTTTCAGAACTAAGTTTTACTCGACTCACTGAGTAGCTCGTGCCTCGCTATGCGTTGGCGCTCCCCGTCTCAGTGGGGTCGCATTATAGGGCGAATCGATTTTAACGCAAGCGTTTTTAAACGGTTTTTTGCATTTAATTTTTACCCCAAAGATACCCCACCTAGGCACACAAGATATTCACAAAACCCTGTGGATAACCTTGCTTTTACCCGGCTATCCTAATGCAGAAACAAAAAAGCACCTTAACATAGGTGCTTCTTATAGAGAGTTTATCTTAATCGTTAATACAAAATGCTATAAAGCTTGCGACGATATTTAGCAGCTAGCGCATCGCCATCTGGTAAAGACGCAATAACAGCCAAGAAGTTTGGCTTAGCCTCATCAAAATTCAGATCTTTCTTAAGAATAGTAAAGAGTGCTTCTAATGCTTCTTCTTTCCTTCCTGCTTCATTGAGTAGGTTACTTAGCTCCATTTGTAATTCAAGCTCATTAGGATGCTTGGCTACCCTTTCTTGCAATGCTTTTATTTCAGGTGAATCGGTTGCCTCTAGTGCAGCCTCACATTTAGCTTTAATGTTATTAAAGTATGCATCTTGATCTTGTGCGTCTATTGTTTCTATTAATGCTGCGGCTTCATCGAGTTTGTGAATCTGTATACATATATCTGCAAGCACTAATTTAATTCTCGCATTACTATTATCTAATTCATACGCTTGCTTAGCATAATTAAACGCGGCATTTAAATCACTATTAACCAGTGCTTGTTTAGCTTGCTCTAATAATAGGTCTTGTTGCGCAGGTAAGTGTTTAGATAGGGCATCACGTACTTGGCTTTCTGTTTGTGCACCCGCTAATACATCAACTGGAGCTGAGTCTTTTAATAACACTAAAGTAGGCAAGGTTTGTAAACCTACTTGCTGGGCAAGTTGAGAGGCTAAGGCTTGCTCTGCATCACAATCTAAGTTTGCAACAACTATATAATTACTATATTCAGCGGCTAGCTTATCTAAAATAGCTGCCTGGCTAATGCACTCTGGGCTTTGTGGCGAAAAAAAGTTAAGTAAAACTAACTTTTGTTGTGATGTCTCACCTAATACTTGCTGAAGGTTTTGTGCGTTAAGACTAACTATATTGCTCATTGAATTATTGCCATGTTCATCTATTTAGGTTTTTATATGGTGATGAAGATAATAATTACAAGACATGTGTCTAAATCATTTAAGACACACATACTATATAAATGAGGGAAATATGAAATTAGCCTATGCGAGTGCACTGTGTTTATTAGTTAGCCCATTATTAAGTGCGCAAACACTCAAGTTGGATCTTAATAAAAGTATGCCAGCAATAGAAAAGCTTTATCTAGATTTACACCAGTCACCTGAACTGTCTTATCATGAGCAGCAAACAGGTAAAAAAATGGCTTCGCAGCTTCAAAAGCTTGGGTTTGATGTAACCAATAGCGTTGGCGGTTATGGCGTTGTAGGTATATATAGAAATGGCCAAGGCCCTACCGTTATGATTCGAACTGATACTGATGCTTTACCAATAACAGAACAAACTGGAAAAGCATACGCATCAACTGTTACCACAATAAATAAACAAGGTAGCAAAGTCGGTGTTATGCATGGTTGTGGTCATGATATTCATATGAGTTCATTTATAGGCACCGCGCAACAACTAATTAAAAATAAACAGTCGTGGCAAGGTACTTTAATGATGGTTGCGCAACCGGCTGAAGAAGTTGGGGGTGGTGCAAAAGCAATGCTAAGTGAAGGGTTATTTAGTAAATACGCAAAACCTGATCATATTATTGCTTTACATGTTAGTGCCAGTGTACCGGCAGGAAAAGTTGCTCTGAAAAATGAGTACACTATGGCAAGCGTCGACTCAGTTGATATTTCCATAAAAGGTAAAGGAGGCCATGGAGCCTATCCACATACGACTGTTGACCCTGTTATTATTGCTGCTCGCACCATTTTAGCATTACAAACAATTACGAGTCGGGAGTTATCTCCTCTTGAACCATCAGTGATCACTGTTGGGTCTATCCATGGCGGCTCAAAACACAATGTAATTTCTGATGAAGTAAAGCTACAACTTACTCTGCGTAGCTATAACCCGGAAGTTAGAAACGCGCAAATTGCTGCGATTAAACGTATTACTGCAGGTATTGCACAAAGTGCTGGCTTAGAAGAAGCGCTCTACCCAGAAGTGTATGTTCATGAAAGTGAATCGATTCCATCTACTTACAATAATCCGGAGCAAACAAATATAGTTAGGAGTGCCATTGCTGATGCAATTGGTGTAAAAAATGTACTTGCAACTAAAGCTGTTATGGCTGGTGAAGACTTTGGACTATATGGTAGAACAGATGAAAACATCCCCATTACTTTATTTTGGTTAGGCGGA
Source organism: Pseudoalteromonas sp. 11L1 (assembly GCF_055397545.1). The sequence goes on from NZ_AP041141.1 coordinate 3,379,412, forward strand.
GTTAACCAACAGCAATATACAAATGCAATGAAAAATAATGAAACACTCCCTTCATTACATTCAAGTAAATTTGCTCCCGATTATAAAGTAGCGCTTCCAACAGGAATAACTGCAATGAGCAATGCCGCTGTAGCATTATTCAATCAATAATCTTCAAGGTTATTTTTAAGCCCTGAGTTTAATTTACCGCAGGGCTTTTTTTGTAACTCGACTTTTTATACGGCGCTTTCTTTGTACGTTTAGCAAAACGCTTCTTAGGCGATGTTTTTGGCAAATGTGCAAATACATTACTATCGCAGTTAGTTGCTTGGCTTACAAAATTAGTTAAATCAGCTAGCAAAGGCTGTATAAATTGCTGATAACTCATTGCTTGCTGAGCGATATCTCCTAAACTCGACTCCCATTTTGCAGTTAAATCGGGGCTTGATAACCCCTCAGGTAATACACTAATTAGTGCCAG